>CAZPJD010000031.1:0-5115 GCA_964586775.1 uncultured bacterium
CTTCTGGCGGAACAGGAACAGGATCGCCGAGATCAACGTGCCCGCATGGCCGATGCCGACCCAGAACACGAAGTTCGTGATGTCCCACGCCCAACCGACGGGGTTGTTGAGGCCCCACACGCCCGTGCCTTCCCAGAAAAGCCAGCCGACGGAGACGCCGAGCAGGCCGAGCATCGACAGCGACACCGCGAAGACGACCCACCACGCCTTGGGCGTCTTCCACTCGACGGGCCGGGCGACGGCCTCGGTGATCGAGTGAAAGTCGTGACCGCCGAGAATGAGCGGGTGCCGACCGTCGACGGGATCGTAAACCTTGGGATCGAGGACTTCCTGCATGGTCACACCAGGTCCGGATTCGGGTTACGGATCTTGGCCAAGTACGAGGTGCGCGGCTTGATGTTCAGCTCGGCGAGCAACACGTAGTCTCGGTTCTGGGCCTTGAGCTTCGACACGCGACTGGCCGGATCGTTGATGTTGCCGAAGACGATGGCCTGCGCGGGGCACGCCTGTTCGCACGCCGTGTGCATGGCGCCATCGGCGATGTCGGTCTTGCCGTGACGCTTCGCCTCCGCGCGCGCTTCGCTGATCCTCTGCACGCAGTACGTACATTTTTCCATGACGCCGCGGAAACGGATCGTCACGTCGGGGTTCTTTTGCATCTTCGTCAGGTCGGGCAGGTCGGGGTCCTTGTTCATCGGTTCCTTCTGGAATGCGAACCAATTGTACCGGCGGACCTTGAAGGGGCAGTTGTTCGAGCAGTATCGCGTGCCGATGCAGCGGTTGTAGGCCATGTCGTTCAGGCCCTCGGGGCTGTGAACGGTGGCCGAGACCGGACAAACGCCTTCGCACGGCGCCAGTTCGCAGTGCGAACACATCATCGGCTGCATGACCGCCTGCGGATCGGCCTCGTCGCCGATGAAGTATCGGTCGAGACGCAGCCAATGCAGCTCGCGGCCCCAGGCCACGCGCTCCTTGCCGACGACCGGCACGTTGTTCTCGGAGACGCACGCCACCATGCACGCGTTGCAGCCGTTGCAGGCCGTCAGGTCGACCGCCATGCCCCACTGCATCCCATCTTTGGCGTTCGGTTCGGTCCACAGCGATTTGAGCGGCGGATGCTCGACCATCTCCTTCGCGAAGTTCGGCTCCTTGCGGAACTCCTCGAGCGTCGCTTCGCGCACGATAGGGCGATTTTCCATGTCGCCATGTTCTTGCGTGGTCGCCATGCGGTAGGTCTTGCCCACGGGCCGCACGCTCGCTCCGTCGGCAATCCACGCGCCCTCGGCGCGCAGCAGGCGATAGGCGTTGAAACCGACGTCCTTGGCCGCGCGACCCTCGAAACTTCGCCCGTAGCCGAGCGCGAGAATGAGCGAACCATCCGCTACGCCGGGCAGAATCCACGCGGGCACCTCGAGTTTGGCGTCGCCGACGGAAACCTCGACGAGGTCGGCGTCCTTGCCGCGCGCACTCAAGGGGCCCATCTTCACGCCGATCTCCTCGGCGGTTTTCGGCGAGACGTAGAGCGCGTTATCCCATGTGAGTTTCGACATGGGATCGGGCGTTTCCTGCAGCCAGGCGTTGTTCGCGTACCGGCCGTCATAAACGGCGGGCGAGACGACAAGATTCAGTTCGAGACCGCCCGCTTCGCCCTTGGGCAGCGACGACACGGCGGCGGTGAGCCCAGACCAATCGAAGCCCTGCGCGGCGGGCGCTTCGCCCTTTTTCACGACGCCGTCGTGCAGCCACTTGCGCCAGTTTTTCTCGAAGTCCGCGCCCGGGTGCGACGCCTGCGCGTTCGCGCGGACGAGGTCATACGCGGATGATGTAGAACCGGAGAGCTTGGCGATAAACTCGAGAGCGCTTCGCGACTCGAAGAGCGGCGCGATGAGTGGCTGGACGATGGAATAAGTCCCGTCAGAGGCGGTCAGATCGCCCCAGGATTCGAGCGCGTGGCTCGCGGGCACGTACCACGTCGCCGCCTTCGAGGTCTCATCGGGGTAGAAGCCCAGACAGATCGACGTGGGCACCGACGCGACCAGCGCGCCGAAGTCGAGAGCGGCCGGCGCGGTGTAGGCCGGGTTGGACTCGGCGACGACGAGCGTCTTGACCTGCGACGCGCGAATCGCGGCGGCGAGCTCCGTCAGCGTTCCCGCCGGCACGAGGCCCGTCGGCGTGTAAACGATCGTGCGGCCGGTATTGCCGAGCGCGTGATTGACCATCGCGGTTAGTGCGTGGACGGCGGCGGGCTGCCGATCGCCGACGACGATCAGGCTTTTGCCGGCGTTTTCTTTGAGGTCCTTGGCCAGCGCCGCGACCCACTTCTCGAAATCGCCGTCGCCCGTCGCGCCCTGAAGCGCCGCGAGCGCCGATTCGCTGCCCGCGGGGGCGGCGATGCCCAGCGAAAAGAGCTTGGAAGCGAGCGCCTTGAGGAAGACGCCGACCTGCGCGCCCTTGAGCCGAAGCCGGTTGTCGGCCTGTCCGCCCGTGATCGTGAAGTTCGGCTCCACCGCGTAGAGCCGGTTCATCTCGTCCTTTTCGGACGTGAGACGGCGGCCGTTCGTGAACGCGCGCAGGTTCGCCGTCGCGTCGGCATCGTAGCCAAAGGGATCGGCGTCGAGGGCGACGACGATCCGAGCCTGATCGAATCGGTACGATGCACGCACGTCCTTGAGTCCGACCGACGCGAGACCCTTGGTTGCGTTGGGGCGGTCCGCCAAGTCGTGCCGGTAGATCCGCGCTTTTGGGAAGGCGGCCACGAAGTCCGCGAGCACCTTATTGTAAGTCGGCGACGGTGTTGCATCGACGAGCAGGGCGATTCCCTCGCCGCCGCCCGCGCGCAGGCCGTCGAAGTGCGCCTTGGCGAACTCATCGAACTGCGCCCACGTCGCCGCCGCGCCCTTTTGCGTCGGCGATTGGCCGCGATCCGGGTCATAAAGGTCGCGCACGATCGCCTGCGCCCAAGCGCTGGTGGCGCCGCCGCTCATCGGATGATCGGGATTGCCCTCGATCTTGGTCGGGCGACCGTCCTGGCTTTCGACGAGCAGGCCGATCACGCCGCCGCCGACGAAGGCGCTCGTCGCGTAGAATTCGGGCTTGCCGGGAACGCGATCCTCGGGTCGGCTTCCATAGGGCAGAATCTTTTCAACCGGTTTGCGCGCGATGCACCCCGAAGCTCCGACCGCGCCGAGCGACGCGCCCATGAGCGTCAGGAACGAGCGTCGATCGACCGATCCGCTTTCGTTTGCGGCCTCGGCCGAGGCGACCAGATTCGGGAATTCCTGCCGAAGCTCCTCGACGTATTCCGGCGAGGGGTTGCGACTTTCCGGACTGCGCCACGGGGTTTTATCGGTTTTCATCGGTGGCACCCCGAGCAGGAGTTGACGGGAGGCATGACCTTGTGCCCGCGCGCGGGGTCGGCATCGGGCTGGTAGCCGGAAGCGGCCGGGTCATAGCCCATGGCGGTCACTTGATCGAGGGGACGCAGCGCCGGAGTCGGGTTGCGGTGGCAATCGAGGCACCAGCTCATCGAGAGCGGCTGCTCCTGCTTCACCACCGCCATCTGATCGATCCGGCCGTGGCACGATTGGCACCCGACGCCCGCGGCGAGATGCGAACTGTGATCGAAATAGGCGTAGTCGGGCAACATATGAACGCGCGTCCACTCGATCGGCTTGCCGGTCGCGGCGGACTCGCGCACGGCGGCGAGTTTCGGGCTGTCGGCCCGGACGATCTTGTGGCAGTTCATGCAGGTCTGCGTGGGCGGGACAGCGGCGAATCGGCCGCGCTCGACCGTGTTGTGGCAGTACCGGCAGTCCATGCCCAGATCGCCCGCGTGGAGCTTGTGGCTGAACTCGACCGGCTGCGCCGGCTGATAGCCGACATCGGTGTATTTGGGCGAAAACCAGTACCACATCGCGCCGATGGCGAAGGCGCTTCCCAGCGCCAAGGCCACCGCGCTCATCAGCGGGACCCGGTTGGTCCAACGGGGAAAAATGACCGCCACGTTTCACCCACCTTGTTCGAGACGGGAAGCCCGCGACACCGAAACCGTCCAAACGGCCACGTTTTCGGCCGACAAGAGCGGCAGACCCTAAACGTCCCCCGTCGTTCCGGAGATGGTTTCGGTCACGCCCAGATCGCCCGCGGATGAAAAGCCCATCTGCAAGAGCACATATTGGCTACAAACCGGAAACGGTCGCCGTCCCATCCGGGGGCGACGAAGCGGCGCGAACCTAGCAAAGGGCCTTGCGGGCGTCAAGCCCTAACGGAATGAATTGTGGTTCATTTTGCACGCGCAAGGCTCGGATTTGACAGGCGAAACAGGACTGAAATGGTCCAATTAACGCGGCGCGGCACGGCTCCGCGAATCTGTAACGCGCCAAACCATCATCAACCGGCGAAACCTCGCGGCCCGACGGCCAATTCCGCTCGGCTCGTCGGGCAAAGACATGTGAACTAAATTACATTTTCATGGAGAGTTCGCGGTATGCACCTCCCGAAGGCATGCGCGCGGGAGACGTAAGCGACCTTTGGTCCATCGCGATGGGGATTCTCTGGGCTTGTTGGCACGGATCGCGCCCCCTTGTGCGTCGATGGATCGCTGGTGTAAAAGACGGCGCCATGCGCGTGCTTGTGATCGACAACTTCGACTCGTTCACCTTCAACCTGGTGCAAGCCCTGGGCGCGCTGGGTGCGGATCTGACGGTAATACGCAGCGACGCGATGCCCATCTTCGAGGTGAGCGCCGATCGCGTCGATCGGATCCTCGTTTCGCCCGGTCCGGGCGGTCCGGGCGAGGCGGGAATCTCGATCGAGATGATTCGGCTCGCCCTGGCGCGGGGGATTCCCACCCTCGGCGTGTGCCTCGGGCATCAATGCGCCGCCGTGGCGTTCGGCGCTCGGATCGTACACGCGAAACGCCCCGTCCACGGGAAGACCTCGCTTGTTCAGAACGACGGCCTCGGCGTCTTTTATCGACTGCCAAAATCGATCACCGCCGCCCGGTACCACTCGCTGGTCGTCGATCCCGTTTCGCTCCCGCCCGAACTGGTCGTCTCGGCACGCACCGCCGATGGCGAGATCATGGGGCTTCGCCATGCCGCCGCGCCGATCGAG
>CAZPJD010000032.1:0-24499 GCA_964586775.1 uncultured bacterium
CACCACGATCCAGCCCAGCAGGAATTGCAGGATTCCGCCCGTGAAGTGAATGACGCTACCCCAGATCGGTCGGCCCTTGGCCAGCACCTCGGGGTGCGAGTAAAGCGTCCAGACGGCGAAGATCGAAAGCGCGATGGGGAAGCACCGCGGCAGCCACGTCAGATAAAGGAAAAACGACGCGGCAAGGCCGACAAACGCGACGACGAGAAGCTGCGTCGCGGTGATGTCGCCGGTCAGGACCGGGTGATGGCCGAGGCGCGCATTGGCGCGGTCCGTCTCGATGCCGCCCCATGAGTTCAGCGCGTAAACGTAGATGACCAGGCCGTAGGTGGACGGCAGAAACTTGAGGATGTCCACGAACTCGGCGCGCGTCACGTGCGTGAGGGCGAAGAAGGTGCCGATCAGCGGAAATCCGACCATCAGCGTCGATTCGAGCGCGCGGATCGCCTTCAGGAATACGACGACGCGCCTCATCATCTCGAATCCGGATAGTTCCGCACCACGTAGGTTTCCGTGTAGTCGTCGAGCGCCACGATGCGCGGGTCGCCCTCGGGCGTCCACCACAGCACGTGACCCTTTTGGCCGGGGAAGTTGCGCGCGAGGAATTCTTTGTCGCGTTCCGGGCCGTAATTCAGCATGAAGTGCAGCCGGTCCCCGAGAAGCGGATTCGTGTCTTTTCGTCCCGCCACCCACGAATCCTGAAAGTCGCCCTTGAGGTAGTAGTCGGTGAAGACAACGCCCTCGTCGATGCCGCGATCGGCCAGCAATTCATAAGGTTCGTTCACGCGCTCGGATACTCGCATCAGCGCGCGAAGGAAGGTCTGCGTGGTGGATGCCACCGCGAGCAGCGTGCAGACCGCGACAAACGCCGCCACATAGGAGCGTCCCTCGTCGCCGTCGTATCTCTCGGCGAGCCAATCGGACGCCGCAAGCACGCCACGCGCCCCGAGCAGCGAAAGCGGCAACAGCAGCTCATAGTAGAGCACGGGACCCGTGTCGGAGACGCCAGGCCAAAAATAGAAGAAGAAAACGATGAAGTTGAGAACAATCGGCCCGGCGAGCCACAGGTCGATCCCGCGGAACCGGCGCAGTGCGAAAAGCGCGATGACCGGCAGGAACCCGATCGGCCAACCGAGCAGCCAGATGTTGAGACGCAGGAAATTGTTCAGCAGATTCTCGAAGCCCAATGTCGGCGTGTGAACGATGTTCCACGCGCCCTTGTCGAACCCGAAGGGAGAATCGTAGGGCAGTTTGCCCAGCCAGACCGCGTGATAGTTCGTCAGGAACGGCGATCCGTTCGCGAGCCAGTTGAGCAGCAGATACGACCCGAGCACGACGCCCATCACCGCGCCGACGATCACGACCCGCTTCCAAGCCCGCCCCAGAACCCATTCCACGCGCCCGCGAATCCCGCCGCCCGCGTCGTCGCGCCGCCGGATGCGAATGACGTGCGCCCCGGCGAGCACAAGCGCCGTCGGCAGCGCCAACACCAGCACCGTCGCGCTGCGCACGTGAAACGCGAGGCCGAAGAACACCGCCGCGAGCACGGCGTCGCGCGTGCGTTCGGTACGGATCGCGCGCACGGTGAAGTACGCGAACCACGTGAGGAATAGCAACGTGGACGGGTGCGAGAGGATCGTTGCCGACATCGAAAGGAACATCGGCGATACGGCCATCAGAAAGACGGCGAGCAGAGCCGTGGGTGTGTCGAAAAGTTCGCGTCCGAGCCGGAAAACGCCGAAGAGCGTGAAAAGCGCGGCAATGAGCGTCATGACGCGCGAATAACCGACGAGTGTTCCGGGTAGCAAAAAGAAACTGTGGCCGAAGGGATATTGGCCGTAGATGCGGCCGTTGTTCACGAGAAAGATGTTGTCGTCGAACATCCGGTCGTCGCCGGGAAGCGACGGCAGGGCAAGTCGGCCGCTCGCAAAGATGCGCGCCTGAAACTCGTAGACGTTTTCGTCGTCGGTGATGGGCGTGTTGTGCAGAACGAGCGCACCGATCAGCGCGATGGAAATCCCCGCAAAAACGACCAATCCGATCAGCGCGCGCCGCACGGCGGTCTCGTCGCGCGACCACGCACGCAGGCGCGTCACCAGACGCATCCCCAGAGAGCCCGCGAGGCCGAGCGTCAGGAACACCGCCGCCGGGAGCATAAGCAGCGTGGTCGCCATGAAGAGCTGTTCGTTTTTCGAGAGCGAAAAGACCGCGTTGATGCCCGTTTCGTCGGGGCCGTATTCGCGCATGTTCGCGAAATCGCCCGCGAATCGGTTGACGAAAAAGAATCCACCGACCAGCACGATTCCCCACACGACGAGCGAAACGACGCCGAAACCCCGGCTGCCGGACTGGTAGTGTTCGGCCAGCGTAAAGGGGTCCGCCTTCGCTTGCCGGATTGCCGGGACGGATTCGAGTGCGGAACGGGTCTCGGACAAATGCGGCCTCGATGCCTTTGATTCAGGATCGGTCACGCGGGAAAAATCGCGCGTACGCTAGGAAATGACCCCGGGAAAGTCAACGCGAAATCGCCATCCAGCATCGGCGAAACCGCCTTCGCGGGCGTCGCGAAGGCCAGCGCGAGGTCAATACATGAGCCGGATTCCGCCGTGGACGAATCGGCCCGCCATGGGCTGATGACGATCCAATTCGTAGTACACGTCAGCCGCGTTTTGACCGGCGAGCCAAAGTTCGAGGTTGTCGCGGTAGTTGTACGAAAGTCGCGCGTGCACGAGCGAATAGAAGGGCAGGGGGTCGACGTCGCCCAGAACGCTGTCGGCACGGTCGGAGACGTAGCTCCATCCCAGCGCCGCGCCGAGCCCCATTTCGAGCCGATACGAAACCAGCGCGTCGGCATCGTGCGCGGGGGCGAAGAGAGGATCGACCGCGTCCTCGATACCCGGCAGGTCGGGCTCGTACTTCGATGCCGCGAACGTGTACGCCGCGCGCGCATAAAGGCGTTCGACGGGACGGGCGAAAACCGCCGCGGTCGCGCCGCCCGTGGTGATGGTTCCGCCGTTTTCGAGCGGACCGAACGCAAACGCGAGGTCGTCGTAGGACGCGCGGATGACGTCGGTCGTTTCGCTGCCGAAGATCGCCAAAGAGCCGCCAACTTTGGTGGAACCGCCGTACCGTGAGCCGAGTTCGACCTGAGACGTGCGCTCGGGCTCGAGTTCGACGTTGCCGTTTTCCTCGTCGAAAAGTTCCACGAGCGTTGGGAACCGTCCTTTGAGCGCGGCGCTCGCGTAGACGTCCACGCCGGAAAAGGGGCCGACGACGACCGAACCGCGCGGCCCGATCAGGGACAGCGCGTCGGGCGATTCGTCGGCGGCCTCGAAATCGGCGGCGACGGATTCGTACGCCACGCCGACGCCGATCACGACCTTTTCGTGGGGACGCACATCATCCTCGATCGCGGCCATGAGTTGCTCGCGGCCGAATTCGTCGCGATCGAAACCCTGACGCCACTCGTCGGCGTCATCCGTGCGCCATTCGCCGGTCAGGCGAATGCGCGACCACGGCCCAAAATCGAGCGTCGGCGCGAGCCGCGCCCCGAAGCGCAGATCGCGGTCGTGGAACTCGCGAAACTCTGTTTGCGCGTCGCGGTCGGCGAAGCGGTCCAGCCGTTCGGCGTCCTCGCTCACGTAGGCCAGCCCCCGCAGCTCGAAGACGCGCGCGGGCTTGGTCAGGATGTGCATGCGCCCGGTCACGCGGCGGCGATGGCCGATGCGGTCGGTTTCGTTGGTCGGGCGCGTCAGGTCGATGGGGATTCCCGCCTCGTCCTGTTCGTATGATCCGCCGGCGAAGATCGAAAACACGTCGCCGACGATCGCCCCGGTGCGGCCGTAAAAGTTGTCGCGGCGAAAGTCCGAATTCTCCCGCTCGCCGCCGGCCTCGTCGGGAATCTCGTCGAAGCTCGCCGGGAGCAAAAAGCTCGCCGCCTCGTCGTGCGACGCCGCTCCGTAGTAATTGAACGCGCCCGCCGTGTCGCCAAGCCACAGCGAATACAGCATGGCGCGACCCGTTCCGCCGGCCGTCTCAAATTGCGTGGAGAAACGATCCCGCACCTGCCGCGTGAGGATTTCGACGACGCCCGCGTCGGCCGAAGCGCCATACCGGGCGGCGACGGGACCCGTGCTCACGCGGATCAGGGCGATGTGCGCCAAGGGAATTCGCCCCAGATCGGTCGTCCCGAACCGCGCGTGATCGACGGGAACGCCGTCGACGAGCACGCGAAGCGCGCGGGGATCGCGCCCCCGCAGGCGGATTTCACGTTCCAGGCGTCCGTCGCGCGTGTCGCCGACGTTGACGAAACCGCCGACCAGCAGATCCAGCGCTTCGGCGACGTCCCGCGCCCCGAGCGCTTCCAGGTCGTCGGGCCCGTACTCCACGACGCTCGCGCCGCGATCGGCGTTCACGTCGCCGATGGGGTCGAGCAGTCGAGCCGCGCCGAAATCGGCATAGGTGGCGTCATCGAAGAGCGGGGACTGTGCATAGGCGTTCGCAGCGGCGATCAGCAGGGCGAACGCGGCAAAAATCCAGCGATGCATCCGATCCTCGTTTGAGTGCGGCCACTATAGAGATCGGCGAACGGGCAGGCAAGAAACCGGCGTGTCGCAAGGATATTCGTTGCCTGGCGCACGTCTTGATCCTAGAATTGCACGAACACGCGGACCGGTCGGAGTTGAGCCTTGTATCGCGAGCGGACATCCACGTTGACCGTGGTTTCGATCGTGCTGGACGTTTTGCTGGCCGGGGCCGCGTTTTTCGTCGCCTACCACGTGAAAATCCGGCTGCCGGGGGATCTGGCGAGCCTCGGACGCATTTCCGAATACGGCTGGCTGTTGCTCATCTATCTCGTCGCGCTGGTGGCCTCGAACTATCTGCATGGCTTCTACACATTCGGCCGCACGCTCACGAACGGCGAAATCCTGACGCTGACCGCGCGATCCACGACCATTGTGATGCTGTGCATCATGGTGGTGCTCTTCGCGTTCAAGATCCAGTCGATCTCGCGCCTTTTCGTGGTCATGTTCGGCGTGATGCACTTCGCGCTCGCCGTGCTGGCCAAGCTGGCGATGAAGCGTGTCACCGGGCGCATGCAAAGCCAAGGATACAACGCGGTCAACGCGCTGGTCATCGGCACCGGGCCGCTGGCCAAACGCATGATCGCGAGCATTACGTCGCGGCCCGAGCTGGGATACCGCATCATCGGGTGCGTCGATGTGGACCCCGCGTTGGTGGGAACCGATGTCGAAGGCGTCCGTGTGATCGGCCTGGCGGGCGATTTGGAAAACATTTTGTTGCGCGAGCAGGTGGACGAGGTGTTCTTTGCGATGCCCGCGCACCTGATCGGCAACCTGCCTCGCATCATCTGGGCGTGCGAGGAAATCGGCATTCGCTTCTCGCTCATGGCCGACTTTCTGCAAACCTCGATTGCCAAGGCGGGCGTGCGCTACTTTCTCGATGTGCCGTTGCTGACGTTCTCGACCACGCCGTCGCAGGTCGGCCAGCTCGTCATCAAGGCCGTCCTCGACCGCGTCCTGACGGCGATCGGGATCGTCGTTCTTGCGCCCTTTCTGGCCGCCATCGCCATCGCCATCAAGCTCGACAGCCCCGGGCCCGTGCTGTTTCGGCAGGTGCGTTCGGGGCTGAATGGACGACGATTCACGATGTACAAGTTCCGGACGATGGTCGAAAACGCCGAGCAGCTTCAGGAAGAATTGCGGCGCTTCAACGAGATGTCGGGCCCGGTGTTCAAGATGGCCCGCGATCCGCGCGTCACGCGGGTCGGGCGCTGGCTACGCCGGACGAGCATGGACGAACTGCCGCAGCTCGTGAATGTGCTGATGGGCGACATGAGCCTCGTCGGGCCGCGCCCGCCGATCCCCGAGGAGGTCGAGCGCTACGAACGTTGGCAGCGCCGTCGCCTCTCGATGCGCCCGGGCCTAACCTGCTATTGGCAGATCTCGGGACGCAACGAGGTGAACTTTGCCGAGTGGATGGAGATGGACCTGCTCTACATCGACAACTGGTCGCTCAAGCTCGACTTCGTGATCCTCGGCAAGACCATCCCCGCGGTCATCTCCGGCCGCGGCGCGCGCTGACGCGCCCAAACCGCCTCACAGCGGCGGGTCGGGCAGGAACGAGTCGGCGATCTCCAGAATCGCGATCAGCGTCTGCTTGAATTCGTCGTATCCCGGATCGACGTAGGTCTTGCCGAAATCGACGCGCGTGATGCCGAGATCGGGGATGATCGGCGGAATACCGAGCGCCTGAAGTATCGGGTTCAGGTCCGCGAGCGGAAACGGATTCGGCTGCGAGGGGTCCACATCCTTGGCCGTGTAATCCCAGAACGAGTTGCGCAGATCCTCGATCATCGTCCGGATGCCGTGCACCAGATCCATCTGCTCGTCGGTCAGTTCGCCGACACCGGGCACGATGAGCGGCTCGCCGAAGTTCCACTGTCCGTCGCCGCTCCAGTCGTTGAAGGCGATCACGTCGTCGCTCTGGTCGTCGGTCTCGGCCTCGATGGCGGCCCACGCCGAGAGAAAATCGTCGCAGCCGTCGCCCACGGCCATACCCGCGGCGCGCAATTCGTCGACGTTTTCGGGCGGCATCGTCAGGAAGTCGGGGTAGTTGGGGTCGGAGATCATGTCGAGCAGCACGTTGACGATCGCACCCAGAATATCTTCCTGCGGCCACGGCCGGTCGACCACGTCGAGAATGACGAACGCGTAGGAGATGTCGACGTCGAGCGAAACGGCGGTCAGGTGGCGAAACAGTCCTGACATCACCCGCGCGAACCCCGATGATCCATGGAGTTCGGCGCGATCGAACTCGGTGCGCAGATCGGCGACGCGCTCGAAGTGCAGGATCACCGGCATCGCGTCGATCATGTAAGTGGGGGCGTCGTCCTGCTGCGCGATCCCGGCGTAATGGACGAGTTCGTCCGAGCGGTCGATCAGCAGACCGGTGAGCAGATCGTTCAGGATGTTGTCGAGCCAGTTGTCGTCGTCGTCCGCCTTGCCGACGGGGCCGCCGTATTCGAGCGACGCGACATAATCGTAGAGGATCGAGATGATGTCGAAGTGACGCAGCAGATTGCCGAGAACCATCCCATACTGCGCCTCGACCACGTCGGGATCGATGTCGAGCGCCGCGCCGAAGTCCACGCGCGCCTTGTCGCCTTCGCCGATCTTCAGCCAGTCGCGGCCCGAGTCGAGCAGTTCCTGCACCGCCGGGTCGATCGTGTCGTCGTCGCCGGTGTCGTCGTCGGCGTCGTCGTCCGCATCGTCGTCGGTGTCGTCATCCGCGGTGTCGTCATCCGTGTCGTCGTCGGTGTCGTCGTCGCCGGGAGTGGCGCTGTCGTCGTCATCGTCGTCGCCGCAGCCACAGGCGGATGCGAAGACGGCGAGGACCGCGCACACGAGAACGATGAACCGCTGCGAAGGAGTCTTCATGGGTCGCCCCGTCGATGAACCAAGGAAAATCATAGCACGGCTCGGAACGCGGTCAAACCGACTTCGCATCACGGCTTGTCGGCGTGGCGACCTTTGAACTAAGATCCGCGAACGAACGAACGGGGAACGGTCGAATGCGCTGGCGTGACATGTCTTGGGTGGCGGTCCTGGTGCTCGCGGCATCGCTGGCGACATCGTTCGTGGCTTGCACCGTGGATGCGGAAACGGACGAGAACGACGACGACTGCGACGGCAACCGCGCACCGCAGATCGCCGGGCCGTTTCTGGTGCAGGGAGGCGAGGCAGTCCCCGCGGACACCGAGTTCGGCGTGAACGAGAAGATCGGCATCGCGGTCGACTTTCAGGACAAGGACTGCAACCTCGGCAACGGGCAGATTTGGGCGTCGGTGGACGGCGAGGAATACCGCCCGATGGTGCTGATCCGAGAAAACATCGGCTGCTCGGGCTTCTTTCCGAACACCGTGCTCGGCTTCGACATCCGCCTTCAGTCCGGCGAGCATGAGATCCGCGTGGCGCTCACCGACGCCTGCGGCACCGGGTCGGAAGAAGACGTATCCGCGACGGTTACCGTGGCGAACGACTGATTTTTCCACTCATTCGAACATCGAACGGCGGCTGTTGACGTTGAGCAGCAGCGTCACGGCCACGAGCATCGTGAATATCGCTGTACGTCCGTAGGAAAAGAAGGGCATCACCACGCCCACGACGGGCATGATGCCAAGCGCCATCCCCACATTGATGAACACATGCCAGAACAGGATCGACACCATCCCGAAAGCGAGGATGGAGCCGAAATTGTCCTTCGAGCGCGCCGCGACGGAAACGCCCCAGACGATCAGGGCGAAAAACAGGATCAGCACGAACGCCGCGCCCAGAAATCCCCATTCCTCCGATAGCACGCTGAAGATGAAATCGGTGTGCTGTTCGGGGAGGAACTGAAGACGGGTCTGCGTTCCGTGCAGATAGCCCTTGCCCAGAAATCGGCCGCTGCCGATGGCGATGAGCGACTGGCGAATGTGGTAACCGCTGCCGAGCGGATCGCTCTCGGGATCGAGCAGGGTCAGCACGCGAAGCCTCTGGTAATCCTTCAGCCCGAAAAACCACATGAGCGGCGCGGCGGCGATCGCCGTGACCGAGAGACCGAGCAGGGTCCGCGGTCTCAAGCCCACGAACAATAAAACGCTGCCGAAGACGAGGACATGCAACATCGCGGTGCCCAGGTCGGGTTGCAGCAGCATCAAAAACGTCGGCACGGCGAGCAGCGCGAATGGAATGCCGAGGTCGCCGAGGCGATACCCCTCGGCCTTGGGATACTGGGAGAAGTACCGCGCGAGGCAAAGCACGAAGGCGATTTTCGACAGCTCCGACGGCTGAAACGAAAAGAACCCGATCTCGATCCATCGTGACGAACCCTTGGCGGTTTTGCCGACGATGAGAACGAGAATCAGGAGCACGACGGCCGCGCCGTAGAGCCAGTAAGCCGCCGCGTCGTAGAAGTGATAGTTGATCGCGTAGACCACGATCATGGCGAGCCCGCAGATCACGAACCACTGAACCTGCGCCGTGAACAGCGCCGATTTGGAAACCGAGCTCTCGACCGACGAATACAGGTTCAGCAGGCCGAGCCCGATGATGAGCAAAATGACGAACGCCATGGCGAAATCGAGACGCGAACCGATGCTGCGGTTTACGCGGCTCTGGAAGGGCTGATTGAAAAAGTGCGTGCCCTTGGGCTTGCGCAGCAGAGGCATCGGTATTTCCGTTTTTAGTCTGTCACCGAACCGTCGCCGCTCGGCGCCGGCTCGTCGGGCGGCTCGAATCCCTCGGCTTCCTCGTCGCCGACACCCACGACGTCCTCGCTCGCCTGCGGGGCGTCGGCGGGTTCGGGGTCGGGCCGGCCCTCGCGTTTTCGCTTGAGCTGAAAATAGGTGCCGAGCACCTGATTGGCAATCGGCGCGGCCATGACGCCGCCGTGGCCCGAGTGCTCGACCAGCACGGCCACCACGATCTCCGGGTCCTCCGCCGGGGCGTAGCACACGAACCACGCGTGGTCGCGATGCTCGTACGCAAGCGTGCTGACGTGCTTGCGCACCGAGCCGATCGCGCGGACCTGGCTGGTGCCCGTCTTTCCCGCGACCGTCACCGACGCCATGCGCGCGCGCCCGCCCGTGCCACCGGGTTCGTTGACGACGCCGATGAGCCCGCTGTGCACGAGACGCAGGTTGCGTTTCGAGACATTGAGCTTGCGAATGGTCTCGGGCTCGTATCCCTTGAGAATTTCGCCGTTCACATCCTCGACATGGTCCAGCATCTGCGGTCGGTAGAGCGTGCCGCCGTTGGCGAAGACCGAGTAGACGACGGCCATCTGCAGCGGCGTCGCGAGCAGCGAGCCCTGGCCGATCGACGTGGAAAGCGTGTCACCGGGCATCCACCCCTGCTTGTAGGTCTCTTCCTTCCATTTCTTGTCGGGAACGAGACCGCCCTTCTCGCCGACGATGTCGAGGCCGGTCCTCGCGCCGAGCCCCAGCGCGCGGGAGTACTCGGCGATCACGTCGATCCCCATTTGGAAACCGACCTTGTAAAAATAGACGTCGCAGGAATGGACAATGGCGCGGTGCAGATCGACCGCGCCGTGACCCTTCTCGTTGTGGCAGCGAAAGTCGCGCCCGCCGAATTTCCATTTGCCGAGGCACGTGACCTGCGAAGACGCCGTCATCGCGCCGCTCTCCAGCGCGGCGAGCGCGGTGACGACTTTGAACGTGGAGCCCGGCGGATACATTCCCGCCGCGAACTTGTTTTGCAGCGGGTGCTTGGGGTCGTTCACCAGTTTGTCCCACACGTCGTGGGGAATCGGTCGCGAGAAGATCGACGGCGCGAAGCTCGGATTCGCGAGCGCCACGATCACGCGGCCGTCACGGGGGTCGAGCGCGACCACGGAGCCCGCCTGCGCGCCCAGCGCGCGCTGCGCCGATGTCATCAGATCAAGGTCGATGTTGAGCACGAGGTTTCGCCCGGCGATGCCCTTTTCCACGGCGAGTTCCTGTATCGGCATGCCGCGCGCGTTGACCTCGACGCGCTTCCACCCGAAGACGCCCGCCAGAGACTCCTCGTACGCCTCCTCGAGTCCCGTTTTGCCGACCAGATCGCCGGGGCGATAGCCCTCGTATTTGGGCATTTCGAGCCGCTTCTTGTCGATCTCCGCCGTGTATCCCAGCAGGTGCGCGCCCATGGTGCCGTTGGGGTACTCGCGGATGCTCTCAACCTCGACCTCCAGCGGAAAGTTCCGCCCCCAGGTCATGGCGCGCGTCTTGATGACGGCGACCTCCTCGCGATCGATGTCCGTCTTGATCTTGACCGGCTGGTTGTCGCGTGAAGCCTCGTAGCGGCGCTTCGCCGTTTCGAACTCGACGTCGTAGTCGCGGCATGCCTGTTCCAGAAACGGCAAGCGCTCCTCGCGCGCAAGCGATGCATAGTGGAAGAACAGGTTGTAGCTGGGACGGTTCTGCGCGAGCACCTGCTTGTTTCGGTCGAGGATGATCCCCCGCGCCGCCGGGATGCGGTGATCGCGGATGCGGTGGCGGTCGGACTGGTCGGCGAGCTCGGTCCCCTGAATGACCTGAAGGTACCAGAGCTTCGAGAGCAAAATCAGGAACGCGATGATGATCGCCACGTAGTACGGGGTGGGGTTGCGTTCCTGATCCTCGGCGAAACCGCCCTGTTCCCACGACGGCTTACCGGTAGTCATGCAGATATCCGCCGTCGCGCGAGCCGGAGTCAGTCGCCTCGTGAATCCGAAAGAGGATGGGGAAGAGCACGAGCGCCGCGCCGAGGTTGATCGCGATCTGAATCGGAAGCCCCTCGAACATCGCCCCCGCCATATGCGCGCCTCGGGAAAAAAACGTCAGCAACAGCCACCGAACGGCCGGCCACAGGACGGTCGCCGTGATCGTGACGAGAACGAGCGATGAGAGGCTTCGCATATAGAGCAATCGGCCGAGCGCGACGACGGCGACGCACACCATCGTGTAGGCGATCGCGCCAAAGCCCGGCACGGTGGAGACGAGCGCGTCGGTGAGGTAGCCGAATACGAAGGCCAGCATGAGATGGCGCACCGGCGTCTCGCCGAGGCCCAGGAACGCGACGAACAGCAGCGTGAACTGCGGCCCGCACCCGTGGATCGGGACGTGGATGACGAAAAAATTCTCGAGGACGAGCCCCACGAGGCCGACGACGGCGAACAGGAACAGGCGCATCGATCAGTTCCCCGCGTCGAGCACAGAGGGGATTTCGGGCGGCGGGGCCGCGCCGGGAACCAAGACGACCTCTTCGAGATTCTCGAAGACGACCGACGGCGTGATTTCCACGACGAGGAACATGTCCGACGCCTCGCGGTCCACGATCGACACGCGGCCGATGGGATGACCCGCCGTGAAGATGCCCCCAATGCCGGACGTGACAATCAGGTCGCCGTTTTCAATGTCTTCGGTGCGCGCGAGAAAATCGAAGGTGCACATATTCTGGCTGCGCCCCTTGACGATGCCCGCCGCGCGCGTGCGCTGAACCACCGCATCGACCACCGAAGCCGCGTCGGTGATCAGCAATATCTTGGCCGCGCCGCCCGAAACCGCGTGGACGTGCCCGACCAGCCCGCCCGGCGCGAGCGCGACCATGTTGCGCGTCACGCCGTCGTCCGTGCCCTTGTCGATGACGACCGTGCGAAACTCGGGCGAGGTGGACCGGGCGATGACGCGCGCGTAGATCGGCGCGCCTTTCACCGCCGGCTTGAACTTCAGCAGCTCGTGCAGACGGTCGTTTTCGGCCTGGATCGACGAGAGCTGCGCCACCTGCGCGAGCAGGGCGTCGTTATCGCGGCGCAGGATGTCGTTTTCGGCGCGCAGCCCAACGAGCGCGAAGTAGCGATGAAAAATCGTCGAGGTCTTGGTGAGCGGCCACGAAACGACGCGGTGGATCGGGGAGTAAATCGCCAGAACCACGCGGCCGACCGGGCCGGTCTCCTCGCCGCGGCTGAGCGCGGACGAGGCGATGTGTAACCCCAGCAAAATGAGGGCGATCAGGGCCAGCAGGACCCGGTATTGCCGAAAAAAATCTCTCATCGCGCCGCGTTGCCGCCGGACCCGAAACGAAACCCCGACTCACCCGCGCGCGACCCCTCGCCGACGCTCGGGCACCCCCACCGACTCAGGCTTGGATCGCCACCTGGCGCAGGAGATCCAGCTCGTCCAGCATCTTGCCGGTTCCCAGCACGACCGCCGACAGCGGGTCGTCGCAGATCGTGATGGGAAGTCCGGTCTCCTCGCGCAGCAACACGTCGACGTGCCGCAGCAGCGCGCCGCCGCCCGCCAGCACGATTCCCTTGTCCACGATGTCGCTCGCAAGCTCCGGCGGCGTGCGCTCGAGCGCCAGACGCACCGCCTGCACGATCGCGTTGATCGGCTCGATCATCGAATCGCGGATCTCGTCCGAGTTGATTTCGATGGTCTTGGGGACGCCCGCGACCAGGTCGCGACCCTTCACCTCCATCGTCATCAGCTCATCCGTGTGATACGCGGTGCCGATCGTCATCTTGATGCGCTCGGCGGTCGATTCGCCGATGAACAGATTGTACTTGCGTTTGAGGAACTGGATGATCGCCTCGTCCATCTTGTCGCCGGCGATACGCACCGACTGCGAAAGCACGATACCGGCCAGCGAGATGACCGCGACCTCGGTGGTGCCGCCGCCGATGTCGACGATCATGTTGCCCGACGGTTCGGTGATCGGCAGACCCGCGCCGATCGCGGCCGCCATCGGTTCCTCGACCAGATAGACCTCGCGGGCGCCGGCGCTCATCGCGCTTTCCTTGACCGCGCGCTTCTCGACCTCGGTGATGCCGAAGGGGACCGAGATGATGATCCGCGGACGCACGAGCGTCTTGCGGTTGTGCGCCTTGCGGATGAAGTAACGCAGCATCTCGCGGGTGACTTCGAAGTCGGCGATGACGCCCTCGCGCATCGGGCGGATGGCGTAGATGTGGCCCGGGGTGCGCCCGACCATCATCTTCGCCTCCTTGCCCACGGCGAGGACGCGCTTCATGCCCCGGTAGTCCTTTTGGACGGCGACGACCGAGGGCTCCGAGAACGCGATGCCCCGGCCCTTCATGTAGACCAGCGTGTTCGCCGTCCCCAGATCGATCGCCATGTCCTGCGAGAACATGCCGGCGAGGTGATCGAATATCATGGCTGTCTCGTAAATCCCCGAAAAGCTCACTGTTTATACCCAACGAATCCGGTGGGGGCAAGGCCACGGGAGGGCGCGAGCCCGATCGACGGCACACGGAAATTCCATTGAAAATCGCGAGATTAGGCGACTTCGGACCCATCTCGAGCGAAGTTTCGACCTTGCTGCGGCGGGGAAAATTCGGTGCCGGATCGCAGGGGCTCATATACGGATCGCCAGCGCTGGGCGTTCTGACCGCGGGTCAGTGCGTCTTGACGAAAACAACGGACGGTTCACTATATGGAGAGTTCGAGTCAAGAAGGAGACGACATGGTCACGCTGCTGTACGGACCGACCGCTGGAGTTCGCATTGACGCCCTTTTGACGCAGAGCGTCGGGGATTACCTGACCTCGAACTGGGCGAAGCTCGTGACCGCGGCGACCGAACGCAACGCACTGGACTTCCTTCTCAATCCGTACATCGTTGCCATTGGCGTCATTTTTCTCGCGGTCGCCATCGCGCGACGGACCATCAAGCCGATGATCGTACCGATCGCCGCGTGGGGATACGGCCTCGCCTACCATTACAGCCTCGGGTCGACGAACGTGGACGTGACCAACTACATGGAGCAGGGCACCACGAAGCTCGTGCCGCTCCTCACGTTTATCGTCGGCTTCTTTGTCGTGACCGCGATCATCTTGTATCTTTGGATCCAGGATAATAATTAGGCGGCGCGCCGGGCCATCGGTCGGACGATCCGCCCCCCAACGCCCGGCCAAGACGGACACTCGATGACCACCGAACAGATCGTCGCGCCCGCGCGTCAGCGCACCATGCGCATGGTCGCCCTCGGCTGCGCCAAAAACCTTGTCGATTCCGAACGCGTAGCGGGAAATTTCTCGCGCTCTGGATATCGACTCATCGAAAACGGCCCCGCCGATGTGGTCGTCGTGACGACCTGCGGCTTCATCGCGGCGTCGGCGCAGGAGTCGGTGGACACGCTGCTTGAGGAGATCGAGAGCAAGAAGCGCGGTGACACCACGCTGCTCGTCGCCGCGGGCTGCTTGCCCGATCGTTATCGCACCGAACTCGTCGATGAGCTCACCGATCTCGATCTGGTCGTCGGCGTGCGCGAGATGACCAAGCTGCCCGAGCTCGCCGACCAGTGGTTTCGCGAACGCCACCGGCTCTGGGAGTTTTCGAGCCGCGGCCTCAACGACCCGGTCGAGGGCGAGCGGCTGCTCTCGGGCCCATTCTGGGCGACGTATCTGAAGGTCTCGGACGGCTGCAATCAGGGCTGTACGTTTTGCACGATCCCGCGCATCCGCGGCGCGCAGCGTTCAATCCCGATTCCCGAACTCGTCGCCGAGGCGCGATCGCTCGCCAGTCAGGGTGTCGTCGAACTCTCGCTCGTCGCGCAGGATCTCACGTCCTACGGAACCGACCTCGACGGACGCCGACAGCTCGTCGAACTCCTCGATGCGCTCGCGGGCGTGGACGGCTTGCGTTGGGTGCGTTTGATGTATGCGCATCCGGCCGAATTCGGCGACGACGTGATCG
Source organism: uncultured bacterium (assembly GCA_964586775.1). Classification (GTDB taxonomy): domain Bacteria; phylum Lernaellota; class Lernaellaia; order JACKCT01; family JACKCT01; genus JADLEX01. Next base: position 15,259 of record CAZPJD010000032.1, read on the forward strand.
ACGCCATCGCGAGGAATCCGGTTGTCGTTCCCTATCTCGACGTGCCGTTCCAGCACATCGCCGATCCCATGCTCGTTTCGATGAATCGCCACATGGATCGCGCGGGCCACGAGCGGCTTCTCGCCCGGCTGCGCGAGCGCGTCCCCGGTATGGCGATCCGCACCACGCTCGTCGTCGGCGCGCCGGGCGAGACGGAGGCGGACTTCGAAGAGCTGCTCGCCTTCGTCGAGACCGCGCGCTTCGATCACCTCGGCGCCTTCGCTTACAGCCGCGAGGAGCACACGCCCGCGTATCGCATGACGCCGCAGATCGACCCCGAGGTCGCGACGGCACGCCTCGACCGGCTCATGCGAGCGCAGCAGCGAGTCTCCGCCAAAAAACTCGCCGAGCGGGTGGGGCAGGAGGTCGAGATCCTCGTCGAAGAGGAACTCGCGGCCGAGCGCGGCGATCGGTATCGCTACGCCGGGCGATGCGTGTATCAGGCGCCGGAGATCGACGGCATCACCTTCATCGCAGCGCCGCGCGGCGTGATCCTCGAACCGGGCGACATCGTCCGTGGGCGCATCGACGACTCCAGCGAGTACGACCTGTTCGCGACCGTGACCGGCGCGTAGCGACGGCGCATTGCGCCACGCCCATGCGCGGGATATAACCGGAGCGCGTTTTCGCATCGTATCTGCTCGGAATTCCGGGGAAATCGTAGATCTCCCGGCGCGGTGTCATGATCAGGCGCGTTTCCTTTTTCACGTTTATCGGGATTCTGGCTTACGCGCTCGTGCCCGCGACATTCGCCGTGGCGAGTCCGCTGGATTCCTACGGCTTCGGCGCGCGCGCCCGTGGCATGGGCGGCGCGTACACCGCCGTTGCCGACGACGTTTCGGCGCTCTATTACAACCCCGCCGCGCTCTCGCAGCGCCACGAAAACCTCATGCAGGTGGGGCTCTTCGTGGCGAAGCCCCACGCCGATCTTCAGCTCGATCCCGCGCCGGGCATCTCGCGGCGAAAGCGCGATTCGCTCGAAAATCTGGAACGTAAAAAGACCGACCTGCCGGACGTGCAGGGAACCGAGTTCGGCGTGGTGCTCTCGCCGCACGAGCGCTTCAAGGCGGCCATGGGCTTCTATGCGCCGCAGCAGTCGGCCGTCACGCTGCGTCCCCTGAGTACGCACGACCCCAACTTCATCCGCTACGATCATTATCCCGAGCGCGGCTCGGCGTTTCTCGGCGCGTCGGTGACGATTCTGCCCGGGCTCGCGGTGGGTTTTGGCACGACGGTCTTCATCAAGGTGGATGGTGATCTCTACATTCCGCTCGAGGTGCGCGATCAAAAGGACCAGACGACTTCGAGCTCGGAGCTCGAGAACAACAGCGAATTGACGATCGAGTTTCCCTGGACGACGCAGCCCTTCGCGGGCATCTTTGTTCAGCCGAATTCCCGCTGGCGGTTCGGGGCGAGCTACCGCGCGCAGTTCGAGTGGGACGTGAAAGTGGACGCAGCCGCCGACGTGATCCTGCGCGATTACGAGGTCGATCTGTCGCAGCTTCAGCTCGCGAGCGCGGACAACCCAATCAAGACCGTCGTGCAGATCCACATCCCGGCGCTCGGCGACGATCCGCTGGAAATTCCGCTCGAAATCGCGTCGATCGAGGGCTCGGTGGTCGCGAGCGCGCAGGCGTCACTACAAGGCACCCTCGCGATGGTCGATTTCTGGGCGCCGCAGCAGATCACGCTCGGTGGGGCGTACGATCCCACCGACCAGTGGACGGTGTCGCTCGACGTCACGTGGGCCGACTGGTCCGAGATGGACAGCCCCGAGATGGCGATCCTGATCGACGATCTGAACGTCAACATCCAGACGCTGCCCGCCAACGTGCGTGCGCGCATTCAGAACCTCACGATCCCCGTGCTCGGAACCGTGGGTCCCGTGCCGCCGGTGTCGATTGCGATTCCCGGCATGGACGCCTCGCTCTCGATTCCCGTGAAATTCCGCGCGCCGCTGCGCCCGCCGGTACACGACGTGATCCACCCCAAGATTGGCGCGGAGTACCGCTTCCTGCCCTTGCGCGGCGCATCGTGGACGGGCACCCTCGATCTGAAGGTCCGCGGCGGTTATGCCTACGAGCCCAGCCCATTCGAGACCACGCGCGGATTCGTCAACATCGTCGATCCCGACCGCCACACGGCGTCGCTCGGCCTCGGCGCGTCGTTCAACGAACGATTTCACCTTGACACCTTCTTTCAATACCGATACCTCGAACCCGTGCGCTTCTCGAAGGACCAGGTCGATCCCGACATGCCTTTCGAACGCGTTCGCGCCGCGGGCTACGTGATGGCGAGCGGCCTTCAAGCCGGCGTGAGCTGGTGACGCGGCGGTGAGGAGAACCCGATGGATTTCAAGGGCGCGCTGAACACGGTCAAGGAACTTCGCGGCAAAAAACCCGCGGTGGTCGCGATGACGCTGCTGGCCTCGCCCACGGGCATGAAGTTGGTGCAGGGCGCGCTGAAGACCAAGGCGAAGGTCGATCGCAACCTGCGCGACACGTGGGATTTCCTCGGCGTGCCGTCATTTTCCGATCACGACAAAGTGGAGCGCACGATCGGAAAGGTGCAGAGCCGGTTCCGCGACGTCGAGGCCGACCTCGACCGCGTCGCATGGCTCGTGGATGAACTCGAATCGGCGATCGAGTCGGCTTCGGCACGCACCGAAGCGCCGGCGCCGCGACCGGAAGCCGCGAGGCCCGTCGCGCGCCGCGATCCCGCGTCGCTCACGCACGGCATCGACCTGCTCAAGGCGAAACCCAAGGGAAAACCCGCTGCCAAACCAGCCGCGATGCCCGTCGCGGTCGCGGCCAAACGCGCCACGCCGCCCAAGCCGTTGCTCGTCGATAAGCCCAAAATGGCTCAGTCGGCGCAGTCGGGGTTGGCCGCATCGATGCTGGATCTGCGGCTCAAGAAGTCGTGAACGAGCGGGGCAATCGCCCCGTGTCATTCCATCAAATTTAGAGATCCGCCGTCAACCGCATCCGTTTCGCGGCCTGCACGTCGTTCAGCCGCGTGACCGGCGCGTGGTGCGGCGCCTCGTGGATCAGGTCGGGATTCGTCTCGGCGTCGCGCCGGATTTCCAGCATCGCCTCGATGAAGCGGTCGCAGTTTTCCAGGCTCTCGGTCTCGGTGGGCTCGATCATGATCGCGCCCTTGACGATGAGCGGGAAATACACCGTCGGCGGATGGAAGCCGTAGTCCATCAGGCGCTTGGCGATGTCCATCGTCGTGATGCCGCCGAGCATGCCCTTGTCGGAGAGCACGCACTCGTGCATGCACGGTTCGTCGTACGCGAGGTGGTAGACGTCTTTGAGCGACTCCTTGATGTAGGTGGCGTTGAGCACCGCCATCGCGGAAACGCTGGCAAGCCCCTTCGCGCCCATCTCGCGAATGTAGGTGTACGCGCGCACCAGCATGCCGAAGTTGCCGAAAAACGCGTGAACCTTGCCGATGGAGTCGGGCCGGTCGTAGTCCCAGTCGTAGCCGTTCGCGGTCTTCACCACGGCGGGCACGGGCAAAAACGGCGCGAGGAAATCGCGCACCGCCACGGGGCCCGCGCCGGGGCCACCGCCACCGTGCGGCGTGGTGAAGGTCTTGTGCAGGTTGATGTGCATGACATCGGCGCCGAAATCTCCCGGGCGCGTGACGCCGAGGATCGCGTTCAGATTCGCGCCGTCGCAATACACGAGCCCTCCGCGATCGTGGACGATCTTGGCGGCCTCGGCGACGCGCGACTCGAAGAGCCCGAGGGTGTTCGGGTTCGTGATCATCAACGCGGCCACGTCCTCGTTCATCTTCGCGGCGAGCGCGTTCAGATCAATGCCGCCGTGCTCGTCGCTGCCGACGGTCTCGACCTCGTAGTTGCAAATCGTGCTCGACGCCGGGTTCGTGCCGTGCGCCGTGTCGGGGATCAGCACCTTTTTGCGCGGGTTGCCGTTCTTGGTGTGATACGCGCGAATCACCATCAGGCCGGTCATCTCGCCGTGCGCGCCGGCGGCGGGCTGGAGCGACACGGCGGGCAGCCCGGAGATTTCGGCGAGCATCGCGGCGAGTTCGTGCATCAGCGCCAGCGCGCCCTGCGCACGCGCGGGCGGCGTGTGCGGATGCAGCCCCGCGAAACCGGGCAGCCGCGCCGTCGCCTCGTTGATGCGCGGGTTGTATTTCATCGTGCAACTGCCGAGCGGATACATCCCGAGGTCGATGCCGAAGTTTCGCTGCGAAAGCCGTGTGTAGTGCCGGACGACGTCCACCTCGGACAACTCCGGCAATTCGGCGAAACCTTCGCGCAGGAGTTCCGTGGGCAGTTTGCTCGCAGGGGCGTTGCCCGTCGGCAGCGAGTAGCCCGTCCGACCGGGGCGCGACTTCTCGAACAGCGTGGGTTCGTGCGAGAGCCCTTGCGCGGTCGTCATGGTCAGCCCTCCCGCACGATCCGCGCGAGGCGGTCGATGTCGTCGGTCGTGTTCAGCTCGGTCAAGCAAATCAGCAAGTCGCGGTCGTCGAATCCATCGAGCCCGGCGAGGGGCAGGCCGGGGATCATCCCCTCGGCGCGCGCCGACTCGACGACACTCGCCGCTGCGCGCGGCAGACGCACGACAAACTCATTGAAGGTCGGAGCGTCGAAGCGCGTCACCGCGCCCGCCGCGACGAGCTTCGCCTTGGCGGATTCGGCCAAGTCGCGGTTGAGTTTCGCCAGCGCGGGCAGGCCCGCCTTACCGTGCAGCGACAGGTAGATCGACGCGGCGAGCGCGCACAGCGCCTGATTCGTGCAGATGTTGCTGGTCGCCTTTTCGCGGCGGATGTGCTGCTCGCGCGTCGAAAGCGTGAGCACGTAACCGCGCTCGCCGCGCGTGTCGACCGTCTCGCCCGCGAGCCGACCGGGCATCGAGCGCACGAACTCTTTTTTCGTGGCGAACAGGCCCAGATAAGGCCCGCCGAAGCTGGTGGCGAGACCGAAGCTCGCGCCCTCGCCCGCGGCGATGTCCGCGCCGCATGCGCCCGGGGGACGCAGCATCGCGTAGGCCAGCGGTTCGCCGAAGGACACCACGAACAGCGCGTCGACCGTGACCGCCGAACGCAACGCCGCGAGATCTTCGATCACGCCGAAAAAGTTGGGTGATGCGACGACCACCGCGCAAGCCTCGCCAATCGGCATCGCGGCCAGCGCGGCGCGATCGACGCGACCGTCGGCGCCGAACGGAATCGTCAGCACCTCGAGGTCGCCGTATTGCGTGTAGGTGTCGATGACGGCGCGGTACGCGGGATTCAGCGCCGCCGACACGAGCACCTTGCGGCCTTTTCGTAAACGCGCGGCCATCAGCACGGCCTCGGCGGTGGCCGACGCGCCGTCGTACATCGATGCGTTGGCGACATCGAGGCCGAGCAGGCGCGAGATCATGGTCTGGAACTCGAAGATCGCCTGCAGCGTTCCCTGCGCCACCTCGGCCTGATACGGCGTGTAGGCCGTGAAGAACTCGCCGCGCAGCAGGAGTTGGTTGATCGCCGCCGGCGAGTGGTGCCGATACGCGCCGCCGCCGAGGAACGACGTCATCCGCGCGCCGTCGTTTCGCGCCGCGAGATCCGAGAGATGCCGTTCGAGTTCGGGTTCCGAGAGCGGCGGGGGAAGGTCGAGATCGCGCTGGAGCTGAAGCGATTTGGGGATGCAGTCGAAGAGCGTGGAGACGTCGGCCAGACCGATGCGCGACAACATCACCCGGATGTCGTCATCGGTGTGCGGAATGTAACGCATGAAAAAATCCCGGGAGTGGGGGTTCAGCTCTCCTCGGCGAGCAGCTTCTCATAATCGGCCGGGCCGAGCAGCGACGCGGTCTCGGCCGGATCGGACAGCTTCACCTGGATCATCCAGCCGTCGCCGTAGGGGTCGCGGTTCACGGTCTCGGGTGTATCGACGAGCGCCTTGTTGACGGCGGTCACCGTGCCCGACAGCGGCGCGAACAGGTCGCTCACCGCCTTGACGCTCTCGACCGATCCGAACGTGCCGCCCGCGCCGATCGTGCGGCCGACCTCGGGCAACTCGACGAAGACGATCTCACCCAGCGAATCCTGCGCGTAGTGCGTGATGCCGATGCGGGCGGTGTCGCCTTCGATCTTGGCCCACTCGTGATCCTTGGTGTAGAGCAGATCGGCGGGGACGCTCATGAAAATCTCCGAAGCAAAACCCCCGCGCGCGTCGCGGAGGCGCGATTTCGATACATCAGGATGTCAATCACACACGCGGCCGCGCACCCGGACGTTCACGCGTCGGCGGTACACGCCGCGCACGCCCCTTGCCCACACGCGGGGGCGGCTTCGCTCTTCGATTCGGACGAGGACTCGGACTTGGATTCCGACTTGGTTTCCGGCTTGGCCGTCCCGTTGCCGTTCGCGCCGGCCCGGGCGTAATCGGTGGTGTACCAGCCGCCGCCCTTGAGGTGGAAGCTCGAACGGCTGATGAGCTTGCGCAGCGATCCGGGGTCCTCGCACGAGGGACAGGTGGTGAGCGGCGCGTCGCTGATGCGCTGGCTGACCTCGAGGATCCGGTCGCACTTTTCGCAGTGATATTCGTAGATCGGCATCTCGGAACTCCGCGTTGAAACGGGTCATGCACAAAGAATGAACGGGTTTCAACCGGCGCGGGCGTTGCGGCTCGCGGCCTGCACAAACATAGTCACTCCCCGGCCCAAGTCAAGCGAGCACGCAGGGCGTTTGTGACGGAATTTCAAGCGATTGCACGATGTGAACGCAGTGGGAAAAACGCCGCGAAATCACCAGCTTCGGGCGATGAGCCCCGCCCAGTTGAGCACCAGAATCGCCGCGGCGGCGATGCGGATCCACGGTCGGTCGCGCAGAGCGTCCTCGACCCGAAGGCGCGGCCCGTTCGTTGCGATCAATCCGGCGAGCACCCCCAGCGCCAACACCGACGCCGCCATGAGCGCGGGACCGAGCGGGTTGGCCGCGAGCGCCGCCGACAGGTCGCCGTGCGCCGAAAATACGCAGGCTCGCGTCATTCCACAGGCCGGGCAGGGAAGGCCCGTGACGTTGAAAAACGGGCAGGTGCGAAAGCGAAACACGCCCTGCCATGGAATGAACCACGCGGCCAGCCAACCCGTGACGATGAGGCCGATCCACATCCAACGCAGGGCGTTCGGACTCTGCGCGGGCGCGATCGACCTCGCGACGGGGACGCTCACGCCGCGGCCCCCGCGAATCCGGCGACCGCGCCCATGACGACGAACGCGATGAGTGCGGCGGTGCAGCAGCAGAACACCAGGGGGATCAGTACCGCGGCGACCGCCTTCCATCCGGGGATACGGTGGACGCGCGAGAGGCCGATCGAAACGACGACCACGTTCCACACGTATCCGGCGAGCGGGCCGACGAATGGCACGAGCTGCGCGACCGAGGTCGCGCCGCCGTAGCCGACCACGCGGATGGTATCCTCCATCTTGGCGTTCGCGCCGCCGAGCATCATGAGCATCAGGTGCGTGATCGCGCCGTTGATGAAAAACCCGATGAACGCGCCCACCGGCACGAAGATCATGGCGAAGAGCGATGTCATGACCGAAACGCCCGCCTGGCTGCCCAGCGACGCCTTGAACTCCTCGGGGATCTCGATATTCAGCGTCGCCAGGGTGTCGACGAGATTCGTCTGAAAGATCATGTTCGTCAGGTTCGAGACGATGCCGCCGGGCACCGCCATGATGACGCCGAAGATGATCGCCGGCCAAAGCGGGCCGGGTACGCGCAGGCGGTCGAAGAATTCGGCTGGACGAAACACGATCTCACGCAGCGTCGGCAGGAATAGCGACAAAAACGTGGACGAATTCATGTCGTCGAATTCGACGCTCGGCTCGCGGTAACACGCCGCACAGCCGGCGAGCGCCGGCGTCGGATACGCCGCGCACACGTCGCAGACGAGCCGATGACACGACGCACACGCGCGCACGGCGGGGCGCTGTCCGCACGCCTCACACGCGTCGGGCATCGCCCGGTCGAGATCGGCGGGGGTCGTGCCGGGCCGCACGACCGGCGCGATCGACGGCGCGACGGGCGTTGAGGGCGAAACCACGGGAGCGACGGCGATCGTCGGTGCACCCTCGTTTTTCGCGATCAGATCCTCGATCACGTCGTCGTTCGCCAAATGCACGCCGGTGTCCCACGCGAAGTTTTCGGCCGAAATGTGAACGACGCGGCCGCAGGCCGGGCACGCGTGGTCGCCGGGTTTTTCGATCTCGAAACTCGAACCGCAGGCGGGGCAGGGCGAAAGCATCTTGCGTCCTCTATTGAGACGGCGATTGGCGCGCGACCGTCTGCGCTTTTTGCATGAGCAGATTGGCGGCCTCGAATAGCATCTTTTTCGCGCCCTCGGCGTCGGGATAGACGGGAACAGATGGAAAATCGGTGTCGAAACCGTCGAGAATCGCGATGGTCTGCCGCGGATTGTGGAGCTGATCCAGATAGATCGCCGCGCGGTGCAACCGGGCGTAGGCCTGCGTCGCGGGCCGGTCGCCGCGCTCCTTGGCGACGGTTTCCAGATCCGAAAGAATCAGCGCGATCTTGTCGAACTGCTTCGTGGTCTTCGTGTACAGGTCGACCACGCGCACCACCGCGCGCGGTCCCGCCGCTTCGCCGCCGCGCGTCGTGCGTATCGGCAAGTCGCCGAAGCGCTCCACGATCTCGCGGTAATCGCGTTCGGCCAGCGCGATGTCGTCCTGCGACCCGAACTCGCGGAAGTTCTTTTCGTGCAGCCGCGCGCGGGCGAAGCGCCCCTCGGCCATCGCCAGCGGGCTCGTCGAAAGCCGCATCGCCTCCTCGAGTTCCGCCAGCTTTTTCGCGAGGCTCGCGGGCATCTCGTCGAGCACCAGGCCGAGACGTGCCATCACGGCGGCGTCGAGCGGCACGAGCCCCACTGCCGAGCCGACGCTCTCGCCGCGAAACTCACCGAGCGCGAGACGCAGGCTCATGAGCGCGTCGTTGTAGAGCCCCGAAACCGACTGCGCCTCGGCCATCTTGAGCAGCACGATCGCGCCGACCTGGCCGTAGTACGTGTCCTTTTCGCTCACGAGGCCCACGTACGCGCCGGGCCGCCGCGACGGCAGGCTGCGGAGCTGCCCGATCGCCGCCTCGGGGCTCTGAAAAAAACGCACGTAGAGCATCGCCTGTTCTACGTCCGCGGTCGCGTGCATGTGGATCGGTTTGCCGC
>CAZPJD010000033.1:0-11751 GCA_964586775.1 uncultured bacterium
GCCGGTGGAGACGACGCCCTCCTCGATAAGAGCCCGAATCTCGGCCGCGGAGAACCCGGCCTCCCCGAGCGCCGACGCGGTCGATCCGCCGACCAGCGGAACCGGCTCGTTACCCGCGCCGCCACGTTCGATCAGCGGAGAATTGACGTAGCGCGTGCCGGTACGCGGATCTTTCGAGATGACACCGCGCGACGTGAATACCGGGTCGTCGCCCATTTCGTCGAAATCGAGGACCGGCTCCACACACGCGTTGGCGCGGGCGAACCGCTCGGTCCACTCCGCCCGCGTGCGCGACGCGAATCGTTCGACCACGGTATTGTGGTGCGGATTCTCCGGCGTCGCCGGCGAGAGCGCCTCATTCACCAATTCCGGCAATTCCAGCACCTCGCAGACCTGCCGCCAGAACTCGGGTTCGATCGCCCCGACCGACATGTGCCCGCCGTCGGACGTCCTGTAGTAGTTGTAGCAAAGCACCGAGCCCGCCAGAAACGGCTCGCCAAACCCGGGCGCGCGGCCCCTCGCCGAAGCCTCGGTCAAGTTCGACGCCGCCATGGCGAGCGTGCAATCCGCCATCGACAGATCGACGAATGCCCCTTCTCCCGTCACGGCTCGTCGATAGAGCGCCGCCGTCACCGCGCACGCGATAAAAACGCCCGACGACATGTCGGCGAGCTGAATGCCCGGAACTATGGGCCCCTGCCCCGGTACGCCGACGAGCGATGCGACGCCCGACCGCGCCAGCAGGTTGATGTCGTGCGCGGCGCGCGAGGTCATCGGGCCGGTCGCGCCGTAGCCCGAGAGCGCGACGAAGATCAGGTCGGGCCGGACGCGACGCAGGTCTTCATTGCCGAGCCCGAGCCGGTCCATCACCCCCGCGCGAAAGGTCTCGACGACCACGCCGTACTCGCCGAGCAATCGCTCGATCACCGATTTCGCGCGAGGGTGTTTGAGGTCGATCGCGAGGCTCTTTTTTCCTCGATTGATCGCCGCGAACATGTAACCGACGCCGTCGATCGTCGGCGGCACGTGCCGCGTGTAGTCGCCGCCGGAGACCGCCTCGACCTTGAGGACGTCCGCGCCCCAGTCGGCGAGAAGCTGCGTGCCGTAGGGTCCGGGCAGCAGGCGCGAAAAATCCAGAATCTTCACCCCATCAAGGAACGACATCCGACACTCCAATTCGATCGTTGCCGCGCCGCCGGGCTTGCCGCGTCGCGCCAAATTGCGCACAAATAGTCCCATGTCGAAAAAGAACCCGTTTGCCGTCGTCCTGTTCGCGGCCGGGGCGCTGGCCCTTTACATCGCGTTTGCCGTCGGCACGGGCGCGCTCTTTGCAAAGTGGCACGCTCGCCAACTTAGTCGCACGGGCATGTCGCCACAAGCGCCGCGCTTCCGGCTTCCCCCCGCGTGGAATGACACCGAAAAACGAGGGCAAATCGCATCGCTGTGCGCGGCGGGCGGTCACGTCTTCGCGGCCGGGCCGGGGCTCGGCGTCTACCGCGGCACGGACGGCCGCTCGTGGTTTCCCTTCAACGAACGGCTTCCCGACGCGCTCGACACGACGCATCTTTCGTCCGGTCCGCTGGGGCTTTTTGTCATCGATCGCGAGTTGCGCGTTTTTCGACGCGATGCCGCGGGTTGGTCGGCCATCGGCACTGTTCCCGATTCGACGCGCGTCGTTCGGGTCGGATCGATGGGAGACAAACTCGCCGTCGCGACGGACTTCGGGATGCGGCATTGGTCGCCGAACGAGGGTTGGACCCAGCCGCCCGATCCGTTGGCGCCGACGCGCTTTCCCGTCCGGCCTCGCCGCGTTGTCCCGACGATGCCGACGCACGGCGTTGCGATCGAATCGAACGAGCGCGGCGCGTGGTTCGTCCGGCTGTCGGGCGCCGATGCCATTTCTTCAGGTTCGGCACCACATGCCGTGGACCCGTCGAAACTGGTCTGGATGAACGAGTGGACGTCGTCCCAAACGGTGGTCGACGGCGAATGGCAATCGACCATCGTCGACCTCGAATTCCGCCCCTCGACGAATCCGGCGATCGTCGTCGCGGCGGGCGATGCGCGCGTTTACGCGATCGATCTCGTGGATGGAAGCCCGGGCGCGCCGCGCCGGGAATCGGGCGGGCTCCCGCCAGCCGCCTGCACCTCACTCGCGGTAAACGGCGAGGACGTGTTCGTCGGAACCGCCGGATTCGGCGTGTACCGATTCGACGCGGACCACGACCGATTCGAACCGGCGAACCTCGGCCTGCTCCACGCGCCCTGACGAATCACCCCGCGAGGTAGAAACGCGTCACGGCGTCGATCACGCGCTCCTGCTCGTCGTCGCGAAGGCCGTGATAGATCGGCAGACGCACGAGCTGCTCCGAAACGCGGGCGGAGACGGGACACGCGGTGCCCGGCTTCGCGAAGCGAGCGCCCATCTCGGATTTGTGCAGCGGCTGATAATGAAAAACGGCGTGAATCCCCGCGGCGCGCAGATGCGCGATCAGCCGGTCGCGCTCGTTTGCGTCGGCGCATAGCAGAAAAAAGATGTGACCGTTGTGCGCGTCGGCAAGTTCGGCCGGAATTCGCGGGCGACGCACCCGCCCTTCGCGCTCGAGCGGCTCGAACGCGGCCATGTAGCGCCCGTGCAGGCGGCGGCGCGAGCGCGTCACGGCTTCGACGTGACCCAGCTGCGCGAGCAAAAACGCGGCCAGCAGATCCGACGGCAGAAAGCTCGAGCCGAAGTCGCACCAGGTGTATTTGTCCACCTCGCCGCGCAAAAAGCGGTTGCGGTTCGTGCCCTTTTGCCACAGCACCTCGGCGCGGGGCGCGAGTGCCGGATCGCCGATCGCGAGCGCCCCGCCCTCACCGCAATGCAGGTTTTTTGTTTCGTGAAAGCTGAACGCGCCCAGATCGCCGAGCCCGCCCAGCGGACGGCCGCGATGCGTCGCGCCCACCGCCTGCGCCGCGTCCTCGACCACGCGAACATTCGCTCCGCGCGCGATGCGCAGAATCTCGTCCATCTCGCATGCCACGCCCGCGTAGTGAACGGGGACGATCGCCTTGGTGCGTGGCGTGAGGGCGCCCGCGAGCAGCGATTCGTCGAGATTCAGCGTGTCCTCGCGCACATCGACGAAGACGGGCGTCGCGCCGCGCGACGCGAACGCGTTGGCCGTCGAGACGAACGTGAAGTCGGGGATGATGACCTCGTCGCCGGGGCCGACGTCGCAGAGCATCGCGGCCATTTCCAGCGCGTCGGTGCACGACGTGGTGAGCAGCACCTTCTCGCATGCGAGCATCGCCGCGAGACGTTTGTGGCACTCCTTGGTGTAGTGGCCGTCGCCCGAGATCCAGCCGCGCTCGACCGCGTCGCGCATGTGGTCCAGTTCGTCGCCGAGCAGCGACGGGCGGTTAAAGGGAATATTAGTCACGGGCTTTTCCTTTTTTCATCAAACCACTTATGAAATGTATAAATATATTGAAACGGCTCGAATCCACATCGCGCCCAAACCTTCTGAACCGCGATGTTGACGATCTGCGTGGACACGATCATTCTTTCGCGTCCACGCTGGCGGCACCAGTTCATTCCTTCTTCAATCAACGCCTGATAGATACCTTTTCCTTGGGCACGCGGATGAACGCCCGACAAGACTGCTTCGCCGGAATCATCTCCGGCATACCTCATCGTCATAAATGCCATGATCTCTTTATCGATTTCAACAACAAACACTTCATTTGTTGTAGCTGTGAATTTTTTATCAATATTCGACTTACGAGCGTCGAGCACGTCCATGCACGATCTCGACGCCCAATCCAAGTACACATCATCACTCAACCTCTTATCCAGACGTTCGTCGGCTTGATAATGCCCGCGATAACCATAGTATGAATTTTTTGCAACCTCTTTGACGCCAAATATGTCATTTCGGTCGATGGTTCGCACATTATGATGAACTCGATCGGCCGAGCCGCGCTTTAATATATTCAGCTGACTTAGCCTCGTTGCATGACAGTAAACCAATGTGTCCATGATGCGATAGCCGATACGCTGCAACTCGCCGCAGATAGACAGGTTCTCCGCAGCAGTCCGCACAATGGCCAAGTCCGCTCCGACTTCGCAGCAGTACGCTTCAAGCTCCTGCAAGCTCGAGTCCTCGCGAAGATGAGCCTTGATCACGTTTACATGAAATCTGTCAGAATCCAGCTCAGACGGGCCCCAACTCGTTTCTAGTTTTTCCATCGATTAGCCTCTGTTGAAAATCCTATTCGATCACTGACGTGACTCACTGGCTGCCCTAAAACGCGAAAATGCATTCTGGCAAGAAATTCGCCGATGATCCCTAATGCAAAAAGTTGTGAACCGCTAAATATTGCGATAATGGATGCTAGAAACGGGAATCCGGGCACGCTGTGACCAGTTATCGCATATCTAATTAAAACATATAAGAAAACTCCGATCCCAAACAAAGTGAAAACAAAACCGATCATACTGGCGATCCGCAAGGGCAAAGCACTAAACCCCGTAATCATGTTAACCGCATGCGTAATTAATTTAACTATATTGTAATTGGATTTTCCGTATCGCCGCTTTTCATGCGGAAGTCGAATGGAAGAATATCTTGTTGTTGCCCAACTCAAGAGAACGTCTATCGCGACATAAGAACTGCGATAATCGGAGAATGCATCTCGTAAATGGGTCCGGAAAATTCTCCACGCGCTGGCGTTATACGCGATTTTCGCCCCCATCGCCCTCGCCAGAGTCCACTTGGTCACCACCGACGTGAAGTCGCGCCATGCGCCGTGCGCTTCGGCGATAGGCGGCGCGTACACCACGTCGTGCCCTTCGTTCAGCTTCGCGATGAGCTTGGGGATTTCTTCGGGCGGGTGCTGCAAATCGTCGTCGATGGTGACGATCGCCTCGCCGCGCGCCGCGCGAATCCCCGCGAGCAGCGCGTTGTGCTGGCCGAAGTTGCGGTTGTGACGAATCCCACGGACGCGCGGATCGTCGGCCGCAATCGCGCGGATGACATCCCACGAATCGTCGGGACCGCCGTCCTCAACGAAGACGATTTCGTACTCGCGCAGTCCGTCCTGCGTCGAAAGGACCTTGGTCAAGCGTTCGTGCAGCTCTCGCAGACTGTCGCGGGAGTTGTAAACCGGAATCACGACCGAGAGCGTGGAGATGGGTTCGATCACGACGCCGCCTCCTTCGACGCGACACCGCGCGCGCGCGTCCACGCGACAAGCGCGCACCAGGCCAGCGCCGCGAGCAGCGACCACGCCCCGGTCGCGCCGTATCGCGGCTCGTAGTTGAGCGGCATCACGCTGCCCACGGCGTACGCAAACGGCGTTTGCAGCACCAGAATCTCCCACCACGCTTCGCGGCGCGCAACGAGCCAGACGACGACGGCGATCATGCCGGCCCATCCGAGAAGCGGCGCGGTGCGGCTGCACACGGCGTAGAAAAATCCGATCGGATCGCGGATGGCTGAGCGCAGGGGCGACGCCTCCGGCTCACCCGGCCTCGGATAGGGCCTGGGCGGCGTGAAATCGAGCGGTCGTTTCGCAAACGAAACCAGACGCAGTCCCAGCGCGCGCACGAAGAGCATGGGGTCTTTTCGAAGCACCTCGCCGACGTACTCGCCGAGCAGGCGGTTCATCTCGACCGACGCGTATTCCACTTGGTGCCCGCGCGATTCGAGCCACGGGGTCAGCGCCTCGTCGTCGAGGCGAAAGCCGTAGGGATTGTCCGTCACGATTCCCAAACTCTCCCAGAGCGAGCGGCCGAGAAAATGCGTGTTCGTCGTGCCGTAGTATTTCGCATTGAAGCGCTTTTGCGGCAAGCCGAAGACGACGAGCGGAATCGCGACAAACAGCGCCGCGGCCGCGAGGCGTTCGCGCCACGATCGCCCGGGCGTGAGCACGACGAGCGGAACCACAAAGAAGAACATGAAATACGCCGCGGGCCGCACCCACAGCAGCGCCGCCGCGGTGAAGAGCAAAACGGGAATCCAAACGCGTTCACGCTTCAATTTGCCGCGAAATGTGGCCAGCGCGAGCAACACCGCCGCCATGATCGGCACAGCGAAGATGTCGCGCATGGGCTGGCTCGCCTGCGCCCAGATCACGGGAAACGCGAGGCTGTAAAGCAGTCCCGCGCACGTTCCGATCCCGATCCCGACCAACCACATCGTCGCCGCCGCGAACGCAACCACCCCCGCGCCCTCGGCCAAGATCTGAATCGCGAAGGCGTAGCGTGCCGTCAAATGGTCGCCGAAGGCGCGACTCGTCCACGCGATCAGGTACCCGTAGCCAGGTAGATCGACCGCGGGAAAGGTCTTGTAGACGCCGGAGCGCGAAATTGCGGGCCATTCCTCGATCGAAATGAAACGTCCCTCGGTGTCGGCCGCCCGGCAGGCCGCGGCGGAAAGCGCTCGATCCTCGGAAAACGCGTGGCCGTGCCACCACGCGTCGGCGATGGCGAACTGACCCGAAACCTGACCGTAGTAATAAAGCGTGGCGTTCTTGCCGTACGCCCAGACGGTGAGGGTGCGGACCGCGAGAAAAACCACGAACACCAACAACAGTCGTCCGCGCACGCGAGCGCTCCGCAGCCGCACGGGAATGGACTTCCCGGCGCGCAGACACTATCGTCAAAATTCCGAAACCGGCAAGAGCGCATGATCGATCTGCCCGCCATCACCAACAATCTCGAACAGCGCGCCGACGGCATCTGGGTCTCGCGCGATCGCTCCGACGTCCACTATCCGTCCTTCGGCAGCGACGTGTGTTTCGAGATCGAGGACACCTCGTTCTGGTTCGGGCACCGCAATGCGTGCGTCGCCGCGATGTGCGCGCGGCATTTGCGCGAGCGCGTCGTCTTCGACATCGGCGGCGGCAACGGGTTCGTCAGCTTGGGATTGCAGCGTGCGGGATTCGAGACGGTGCTGGTCGAACCCAGCCCTTCCGCCATGCGCAACGCCGCGACGCGCGACATCGCGCACCGCGTGTGCTCCACCTTCGACGACGCGGGATTCATCGACGGCGCCGTGCCGAACGTCGGACTCTTCGACGTGCTCGAACACATCGCCGAGCCCGCACCGTTTCTGGCCGGTATCCGTCGCATCCTTCGCCCCGGCGGGGCCCTCGTCCTCACGGTTCCCGCGTACAACGCCCTGTGGTCTTACGAAGACGTTATCGCCCAGCACCACCGGCGCTACACGCGCGCGTCGTTGCGGACGGAGCTTCAGGCGGCGGGTTTCGAGGTCGCCTGTTCCACTTACTTCTTCAGCTTCCTTCCGATCCCCATCCTGCTTGCGCGCGCGCTGCCGTGGCGGATGGGATTGCTCAAGGACGATGCGGTCACGCGCACATCCGGGCAGCATCGCCCGCCGGCCGGCATCACCAAGCGGATTCTCGACGCCTTGTGCGATTTCGAACGACGCCGAATCGAACGCGGAAAAGCCCTGCCCTTCGGCGGCAGCATCCTCGCCGTCGCACGCTAGGCAGAAACGTTCCCACGTTGCGCGGGGTGTCGCGCGGTGCGCCATTCGATCGCCGCGTCCACCCCGCGTGCGAACACCGCGAACACGCACCACGCCCCCGCGACCATGTAACGCGGCTCGTGATTGAGCGGAAAGAACGCGCAGAACGTGTAAATCACGGGCACGTTGAGGACGAGGATCTCCCACCAGCGCGACCGCTCGCGCACAAGCCACACGATCGTCGCCGGCGCGCCGATCCACAGGAACGCGAAGGCGTAGATGCTCATGAGATTGTAGAGATAGCCGATAAGATCGGCCGCCGCGTAGGCGAACACGGAGGTCGTCGCCTTGTCGCGCATGGGGACGGCGCGCGGTGGCACGAAGTCGAGGGGGGTTCGGGCAAAAACCTTCGCGCGCGCCACGAGCGTCTTCAGGTAATAGCCGGGGTCTTTTTGCAGCACCTCGAAGACGTAATCGGATAGCGCCTTGTTCATTTCGACACTGCCGTACGGCGCGTCGATTCCCCGCGAACGCACCCACTCCACCAGCACGCGGTCGTCGAGGGCGAAACCGTAGGGATTGTCCGGGATGATCCCCATGCCTTCCCAAAGGCCGCGACCGAGAAAGTGCAGGTCGCTCGTCCCGTAGTGGCGCTCGTTGAACGCGCGCACGGGAATCGAGTAGAGCGCAACGGGAATCGCCACGAGGCACGCCGCAAAGGCCGCCCGCGCGCGGATCGAGCGGCCGGGCGTCAACAGCGCGAGCGGCGCGACGAAAAAGAACACGAAATACGCGCTCGGCCGCACCCAGAGCAGAACCGCCGCGATGGCAACGGCGGCGGGAATCGCAATGCGCTCGCGGGACGATGCAGATCGGAACAGCGCAAACGCGAAGATCACGAGCGCGAGGACGGGGACGAAAAACACGTCGCGCATAGGCTGGCTCGCCTGCGGCCAAATCATGGGATACGCGAAGACATACCCGAGCCCCGCGAGCAGCGCGACGCGCGGCGAGATCAAACGCGCGAGCGACCAGACGAAGAGCAGCAAGCCCGCGCACTCGGCCAACACCTGCGCGGCAAACGCCCATGTGGACGTCAATTCATCCGCGAACAGACGACTCGTCCACGCGATGAGATAGCCGTACCCGGGCAGATCGAGCGCGGGAAAGGTTTCGTATTCGCCCTTGGGCAGCGTGCTCCACTCGGAGAGCGGCACGAAACGTCGTTCGCGCGCGGCGAGGTCCTCGGCGGCGCGCTCGCGGGCGCGATCGAACGAGAAATCGCGACCGTCCCATTTCGCCTCGGCGATGGCGAATTGCCCGGCCACCTGACCGTAGTAATAATACGTGCGGTGGTGCGAATAGAGCGCGATCGTCCCCATGCGAACGACAACAAACAGCACCGCCACGATCGCGAGTTTCTTCGCCAACGCCTCGTCCCGTCGCCCGCGCGAAATCGCGCGGCAAGTCCGCAAGAAAGCGGTCGCATCATCCGCGCGGCCTCGATGCCGGTCAAGGCGAAACGATCCCGTCGCGGCTTGACACGGTCTGTCGCGACGCCTATTCCTGTCGCGGTTTTTGATCGTCCGGGGTCCACCGTGGGAAAAGCCGCCGTCATCGCGATCCATCCTGAACACCCGCAACCGAGGCTGATTCAGCAGGTGGTGGAGTGCCTGCGCGGGGGCGGCCTGATCGTGCATCCGACGGACACGACGTATGCGATCGGCACGCGCGTGGACAACAAGCGCGGTGTCGAGTTGATGTACCAGCTCAAGAAAAAGTCCCTCAAGCGACCGCTGTCGTTTCTGTGCCGCGACCTGTCGAATATCTCCGAATACGCCAAAGTCGGCGACGACGCCTATCGCACGATGAAGCGTCTGCTGCCCGGTCCCTTCACGATGATCCTCGAAGCGAAGAAGAACGCGCCCCGCATCACGCAGACCCCGCGCAAGGAAATCGGCATCCGCGTACCAGACGACGCGATTTGCCGGGCGATCATCGAGATGCTGGGCGAGCCGCTGCTCTCCACCAGCGCCTACGTTCACGACGGCGAGTTGCTGGCCGATCCCGACGACATCCTCCACGCCCTCGGCGGCTACGTGGATATCATCATCGACGCCGGCTACATCCACCCCGAGCCGTCCACGATCGTCAGTTTTGTCGACGACCGCACCACGCTCGTCCGCCTTGGCAAGGGCGTCTTCGAGGCGTAACGCGCCTGGTCCCGCCGCGCGAATCGCGCAAGATTTCTCACACAAGACGCTCTCGATCTGTGTTAGCATTCCCGCCGATCAGGAATTCCGACTTTTTGGGGTCGCGCGATGAAAATGGCTCTGGTCAGCCCGGCGCAATTGCTGCCCAACGGCGAACCGCTGCACGTGAAAAAGTCATTTCTGATTCCGCTCTCGGTCTATCTGATCGCGGGGATGACGCCGCGCGACTGGGAAATCGAAGTTCGCAACGATTACACCGACACCATCGATCACGACGCGGCGTACGATCTGGTCGCGATCACCGCCACAACGTTGCATGCGAAGCGTGGCTACGACATCGCCGACGAATTCCGCAGTCGTGGAAAAAAAGTCGTCTTCGGCGGATTCCACGCGACGCTTTTTCCCGAAGAAGTCGCGGGCCACGCCGACGCGGTGGTGTGCGGCGAGGCGGAGCTCGTCTGGAAAAACGTGCTCGACGACGCCGCACGCGGCGACCTCGCGCCGCTGTACAAGGCCGATCGCCTGTGCGACATGCAGGACCAGCCGGTGCCACGCTTCGACCTGATCAATCAGAAAAAGTACGTCAACGACCTGATTCCGATCGAGAGCACGCGGGGCTGCCCCTTCGACTGCGACTACTGCTCGGTGTCGCAGTTCTACGGCGCGAAGTACCGCCATCGCCCCGTCGAGCAGGTCGTGCGCGACCTCAAAGCCTGCGGTTCCCGGTTCATCAACTTCGTCGACGACAATATCGCGGGCAAGATTTCTTACTCGGTGGAGCTGTTCGAGGCGATCACGCCGCTGAAAATCTTCTGGACGAGCCAGATGTCGATGCGCATCGCCGACGACGAAAAGGTGCTCGCCGCCGCGTGGCGGTCGGGACTTCGCTACGCGATTCTGGGCATCGAGTCGCTCGACGAGGCGAACCTCGCCGATGTGGGCAAGAAAAAGGTGAACCGGGTCGAGGAGTACGTCGAGAAAACGAAGCTCTTCAAAAAGTACGGCATCACCGTCTGCTCGAACCTGATGTTCGGGTTCGACCACGACACCGAGGAAACCTTCGAGCGCGCGTATCGCTTCGTCACCGACAACCGATTCCTGCCGAATCCCTACATCATCACGCCCTACCCGGGCACGCGCCTGTTCGACCGCTGGGAAAAAGACGGTCGCATCCTCCACCGGGATTTCTGGAAGTACACGTCGTATCGCACGGTGTTTCGGCCGCGCAATTTTTCGCCGGAGCGCCTCGACGAACTTTTCCTGAATCTCTACCAGCGCCTCTTTTCGCTCCCCAACATCTTCACGCGGTTCTTCCACATGCTGCGCGCGAGGGACCCGTGGGGCAGCTTCATGACGCAGCTCGCCATCGCGGTCAACTGCCTCATCGTTCGGCACAATCTGGGCAAGGGGAAGATGCCGTATTATTGACCTCGTCACGGGATGGCGGGACGCCGCGTCACGTGTACAATGATGATCGCGCGGTCAATTCGAATCTTCGAGGGGTCGTGTTTTGCTGAACGAATTCTTTCGACGATCGCTCACGACGCGCCGGATCCATCTGTCGAGCCTCGACCCGTGCAATTATTCGCCCGCCGAATTGCGCGACGTGGTACTGCGCGCCGCCGAGGCGGGCACCGACGGCTTTTTACTCGGCGGCTCCGACGGCGTGAGCCGCCGTCTCGTCGACGACCTCGCCGGCACGGTGAAGTCGGCGCTTTGCGAAGCCTATGATGACGAGCATCGTCCGCCCCTCATCCTCTTCCCGTCCAGTGCGCAGACGGGTGTCGCCCACGATGCCGACGGTGTGCTGTTTCTTTCGCTCCTCAACACAACCGACGTGCGCTTTCTGGTGCGCGAGCAGATGATGGCCGCGCCCGAGCTTCGCCAACTCGGTCTTCGCGCAATCGGGTGCGCGATGATCGTGATCGAACCGGGGCAGACCGTGGGTCGCGTCGGTAAAGCTGAACTCATTTCGCGCGAAAACGTCGGCGCGGTGATTGGATACGCCCTCGCTGCGGAGTACTTTGGCTTTCCTCTTGTGTACGTCAACGCGGGATCGGGGAGTC
>CAZPJD010000034.1:0-3914 GCA_964586775.1 uncultured bacterium
AGAGGGGTGGCGAGCGAAGCGAGACGGGGTGAGGGTTCTTCACGCCTTGCCCCTCCCGCCGAAACCTGACAAACCACCCGTGTGAAGGTCGCCAACATCAAATTCCTCGTCGGCGCGATGTCGCCCGCGCAGTTTCCGCCGGACGATCTGCCCGAGGTCGCGTTCGCCGGCAGATCGAACGTGGGCAAGTCGAGCCTCATCAACGCCCTGCTCGGCCGACGCACGGTGGCCCGCACCAGCCGCTCCCCCGGCAAGACGCGCGAGATCAACTTTTTTTCGCTCGACGACCGCGCCCGCTTCGTGGACCTGCCGGGATTCGGCTACGCCAAGGGCGGCGCGTCGGTGCGCGGCGCGTGGCAAAAGACCATCGAGGCGTATATGTCGTCACGGAAAAATCTGAAGACGATGGTGCTGCTGGTGGACGGGCGGCGCGGGCTCGAATCCGAGGAATTGCAGCTTCTCGAATTCGCCGGGCACGTCAACGTGCGTGTGGACGTGGTGCTCACCAAAGCCGACAAGCTGAATCAAAAGGAGCGCCACGCGGCGACGCGCGCCATGGAAACGCACGGATTCGCGCCCGCCGATTATCTCTTCGCGTCGGCGCTCAAGGGATCGGGATTGAAGGAGCTGTGGCAGCGGCTCGACGATCGGCTCTTCGAGACCGCCTGAGCGTCACTCGAAATACGACGCCCGGTTCGACTCGGTCTCCCACACGTCCACACGCACCACGCGCACGCGCTCGTCGTTGACCTTCTCGCCGACGCGGTGGAACAGGTGCTCGGCGATGCGCTCGCTCGTCGGATTCACCCGGTCAAAAGGCGGGATCTCGTTGAGATAGCGGTGGTCGAGCAGCTCGAGCTCGTCGTTCACGATGCGCTTGAGCACGGTGAAGTCGAGGGCGATCTCGACGTCGTCGAGCACCGCCGCGCGCGCCGTGACCTCCACGACCCAGTTGTGCCCGTGCAGCTTCTCGCACTTGCCGTTGTAGTTGCGCAGGTTGTGCGCCGCCGCAAAGGATTTTCGTACGCGAACCTCGAACATCGGCCCTCCAGATCACGCAGCATAACGCACGCGCGCCGGAGCGTCACCATGAAGCAGGTCATGGTCGCCGCGGACGAACGCGCAAAATAAAAACGGGGCGCCCGAGCAATAGGGGGCGCCCCTGCGGATCAAGCGGCCGGAAAAATAGGCCGCGAAACAGGCCGTGTTACGACGCGAGCTGCTTCTTGAGCGTCGCGACCTTGCGGGAGAGGTTGTTGATGCGCGACGAGAGCTGATCGACCTCGGTCTTGGACGGGATGTTCAGCCGGTCCAGCGCCTTGCGCGAGCCGGTTTCGAGCCGCTTCTCGAGCTCGTCGCGGCCCGTGCGAAACCGATTCGAGAGATCGGTGTAGATGCGCTGGCCCTCGGCCTGCGTCAACTTGCCGCGCTCGACGAGGCGACCGACGATCACGTTCACTTCCTTCTCGGCCTTGTTGATCGCGCCGATCGACTCGGTGCGCAGTTTCGTGACCAGCTCGCCGGTCATCTCCTGGATGTTACGCAGTTCCATGGATCATTCCTCCCGCGCGTCAGCGCTTCGCGCCCGTACGGGCCTTGGGTTTCGCGGACTTGGCAGCCGGCTTCGCGAACTTCTTGGGCGCCGGCTTCGCCGTCTTCACGGTCGCTTTCTTCGCCGCCGGAATCCCGGCCGAGGCGAGCTTGCGGACCTCGTTCGTCAGCTTGTTGACCTGTTTGACGATCTCATCCACTTCCTGCCGCGTGGGAATATTGAGCGCGTTGAACGTCTTTGCGACGCCGTCTTCCATCGCCTTTTCGAAGTCCTTGCGGGCCTGCGCGACCTTCACGACCAGCTCGCCGAGCCACTTCTGGATGTCTTCCTTGGCGACCGCCGAGGAGCCGACCTTGGCGACCAGATCGCGCACTTCCTTTTCCACGCGGGCCAGCGGCTCCTTGGCATCGGCCAGGCCGTTCTTGACGAAATCGAGCACGTTCTTGCGAATCTCCGTGACCACGAGGGACCTCCTTCAAGTCGAAAACAGCCGTGGGGCTGCGCGTTTCGTCATCGTCGAAGCCAATTTACGCACTGCGTCATTTCTTGTCAAGGGAAATTTTACGCGCTGCGTCATTTTTCTCTCCGGCGGTGATTTCGCGCCAGCGCAACGCGGACAAGTTCGGTTTTTGTTCGTCCGCGCGCGCGGCGTTTCGCATGGCGCGGCGATTCGCGCTCGGCCCGAATTTCTATCTTGACACGCGCAATTTGAAGGTCGTAAAAGATACCACACACAAATTCGAGAGGGCTTCGTCATGGCCAAGCACGTGCCCGTAAAAAAAGCTCCGCGTAAAGCTCCCGCCGTCAAAGCCGTCAAAAAGTCCGTCTCCCCCGACGAAGCGCTTTCGCCGCGCGACCTGGCGGCGCTCGACGAGGCGGCGGCGTTCATCAACGCCCGTATCGACAAGAGCGCCGAGGGCCTGATCGAGATCGGGCAGTACCTGCTCAAGCGATTCTTCGACGACGATCTCGAAAAGTTTGGCGCCCGCGCGCCGCGCAAGGGTATTTCGCTACGCAAGCTGGCCGAGCATCCCGACATCCTGATGAGCTACCCGCAGCTTTCCCGGTCCGTGGGTCTGGCGACGCAGGAGCGGCAGCTCGCCAGTGTTTCCACGTTGAAACAGTTGACGGCGAGCCACAAGTTGATGCTGCTCGCCATCGACGAACGCGCGGGGCTCGGCGCGAAGGACCTGCTCACGCTCAAAAAGCACTATGTGACCTTGGTCGAAAAAGACGGGCTGTCGGTGCGCAGGCTGCGCGATGTGCTGGAAAACGACGGTTACGTCAAACGCCGCGGCCTCGCCACCGTCGCCAGCGAGGACGAACGCAAGCTCCTGCGCTCCGGCTTTCACAAGCTGATCGACCCGATCGAGTCGATGGCGTCGCTCGACATCAAGCGCGTTCTCGCCCTGCCCTCGCCGAATCTCAAGAACGCCTACGACGCCGCGAAAAAAGCGAGGTTACGGCTCGATACGCTCATCAACGGGTTGGAGCAGAGGTTGAGGGGGTAGAGGGAGCGGAGCCTTTTCGGCTGCTCGCTTTCAACGCAAGGGCCGCTTCGAAGCTGCAAACGGCGGTACGATCTTCCTGGACGAGATCGCAGAATTGCCGTTGGGTCATCAGGCCCGGCTTCTGCGCGTGCTCCAAGAAGGCGAGGCCGTCAAGGCCGGGAGCAGCAAACCGGTACACGTAGACGTCCGGGTCGTTGCGGCGACCAACGCGGATTTGCGGGGCTTGGTCGATGAGCACAAATTCCGCGCCGACCTCTACTACCGGATCGCGGCAGCGGTAATCCAGATCCCACCACTCCGGGAGCGACTCCACGACATCACGATGCTGGCTAGGGTGTTTTCTGGGCAATTGGCTTCTTGCAGCGGCCCACCCATTCGGCTCCAGCCCCAGTTCGCGCGCATCCTCCGAAAGTACCCCTGGCCCGGCAACATTCGCGAACTCCAGGGCGTCGTCGAGGTTGCTCGTGCGCGGGCTGTCGCCCGGAGGCGCAAGTCGGTTGGGCTGGTTGATTTGCCGTCCGGCCTCTCCGGTAAGGATGGATCGGAGCGGCACGGTGTCCCGCTGGACCAGCGGTTGGCCGGTTACCTCGAAAAGAATCCCGGTGCGTCCTCGATGGAGGCTGCGGAACTCGGTGTTGGTTATCATTTGGTGGCGCGTCAGCGCAAAAGGTTGACGCGAACAGAGTAACAACATCTGCCAATTACCAGTTCACTGCTTTAATGCTGCAACTCTCAGAGTTAATATTTTCAAATTTTTCACATTGCTTTTCTCCCGGATTCAAAAGTAAATCACTAGATACTTTATAAGTAAAAATAAAGCTGTCTATTCTTCCACAATCAAAAGTTATCTT
>CAZPJD010000035.1:0-1919 GCA_964586775.1 uncultured bacterium
CAACGTCGGCCGCGGTGGCCGCCGCGTCGAGGAGTTTCAGCGCTTCGCCTGCGTGAATCGATTCGACGAGCGTGCCCGGCCATCGCACCGAGGGTGCGTTGGCGCGAATGGTATCGGCGCGCGCTCCCTGAATCACGGCGCGAATCGCCTGTTGGGCGCCGCGACCACCGCGACCGCCGGCAGGCGCGGCGGCTGATCGATTCGAGTAGCCGGCGGTCTGTCCTTCGTCGAACAGGGTCACGACATCGACCGGACCGAGCTTCGAAAGAAACGCGCCGAGCCCGACCCATCCGAAAATGCGCTGCGTCGAGAGCACGAAGATCGTCTCACCCGAGCGTGGCGTTCCCTTCGCCGCGCTGGCGACGGCCGCGCATCCCGCGCGCGCGCCGGCGTTCGGACCCGTGGCGTAGCCCTCGAACGTCCACGCCGGGCGATCGTACAGGAGTGGATCGAGCAGGGTGATGCCGAGTTTTTCCGCGTCGGCTCGCGTGGATGCGCCGACATCGACCCAGAGCTGGTCGACGGTGGCGGCGAGCGAATCGGCGCGGTGGAACTGCGCGAAATGTCCGTTCGCGACCGCGGTCGTCGCCTTTACGACGCCGTTCTTCGTGAGAATCCGGACGCGCTGGCCTTCGTGGAATTGGTCCCAGAGCTGGTGCGGCACGCCCTGGCCGGTACGGCGAAGGCGCAGGTAGCCCTCATCGGTGATCTGACTGACGACGTACCCGGACTGGTCGAGCGCGCAGGCGACGACGCGGCGCGGCCGGCCGCTTCCCGAGCGCCTGGAGTAGTTGCCCCACGCATCAACGGTCCAACCGGCGAGGAGCTTGTTCGTCGCGGGGCGACCTTCGGATCCCGGCGGCGCATCGAGCACGATCCACGACGCGACCGTCCTGCTGACGGCATCGGTGGCCTGCGAGCGGACGGCGGTCGGCGCGAACGACGCGACGAGCGCGATGGCGCAGAATGTCGTGCGTGCGGCGCCGGAGGTGCGGGCAATCGTCATGGTCGGGCCTGGTCGGGGAAGGTCGCGGCTTACGGAACCGTCTTGGTGGTCGCGAGCAGCTTGGTGAGCCGGAGCAGGAACTCCTGGCCGTCGAAGAAACTCTTGATGCGCATGCGCTCGTCACGGCCGTGGGACCGGATATCCTCGGGATCGCCCATGATCCCCGACACGCCGTATGCCGGAATGCCGATCTGCCGGAAGGGCTGCGAATCGGTCGCGCCCGTCGACATGGTGGGAATGACGGGGATGTTGCCGAACAGCTCTTTCGTGACCTGTTCGACGGGTCCCATGATCTCGGCGCCGATCGACGATGGTTCCACGAACGCGCGGTTGCCGGCCGCGGAAACCTCGAGTGCGGTATCGGCAAACGCCTTCACGATGCCATCGCGAATTTCACTCGGTACGGCATCGGGCAGGATTCGGCAGTTGATCCCGACCTCGGCGGTCTGCGGCAGCGCGTTGGTGGCATGCCCGCCGCTCAACATCGTCGCGACGCAGGTGGAGCGCAGCATCGAGTTGTAGCGCGGATCCTTCGAGACGATCGCGGCCGCGGCGGCATCATTTTCGTTCTTGAGCAGCGCCTTCATCGCGCGCCCGACTTCGGGCGACTCGATCTCGGCGGTCTTCGTGAAGAAGGCGCGCGTGACCGTGTTGAACTTGACCGGGAAACTGAACTTCGAGAATCGCGCGATGCCTTCCGCGAGTTCGTAAATCGCATTGTCGGGACGCGGGACCGACGAATGTCCGCCCTTGTTCTTGGCCGTGATCTTGAAGTTCACGACGTTCTTTTGCGTGGCCTGGATGGAGTTGAGAAACGGCTTGTCACCGCGAAGCGAGCCGCCGCCCCCCTCGTTGATCACAAAAGCACCATCCACCAGATCCTTGTGATTCTGGATGAGCCAGCGCACGCCGT
>CAZPJD010000036.1:0-14022 GCA_964586775.1 uncultured bacterium
GGGTCCTCCTTCACGAAAGACCCCACGATCCTGACCAGTCCATCCGTCTCGATCTGCGCGCCGGCCGCGTCGAGCGCCTCGGTCACGCCGTCGGTGTACATCAGCAGCCGTGCGCCGCCGGCAAAATCCAGCGAGCCCGTCTCGATCAGGATGTCTTCCATCATCCCCAGAAAATGCCCGCCGCCCTCGATCACGCGCACCGATTCGCCATCGTTGACCAGAATCGGCCGCGGATGGGCGCAGTTGGCGTATTCGAAGACGCCCCGCGAAAAATCGAAGATGCCGTACACGCCGGTGATGTAGTGCCCCGCGTCGAAAACCTGGCAGAGCGCGCGGTTGAGCGAATCGACCAGCGCGCGCGGCGCGGGCTCGCGCGAGGCGAGCTCGCGGAAAATCGACTTGACCATGAACGACATCATGCCGGCCTTGAGGCCGTGGCCCGTGACGTCACCGATGAACAGGGCGATGCGGTTTGCGTCGATGCGGTAAACGTCGAAGAAGTCCCCGCCCACGAGCGAACACGGCCGGTAGAGATACTGGAAACGCAGGGGCAGGTACTGATCGGGGCTCGGCAACATGGAGGTCTGGAACCGCTCCGCCGCCTGCAGCTCGGCGTTCAGCTCCTCCGTCCGCTGGCGCAAGGCGCGCATGGCCCGCGCGCTCTCGATGGCGTTCTTGACCTTCGTTGGCAGCAGCACCTCCAGCGCGTCGCTGGAAAGCGGTTTGGAGAAATAGTCGTACGCGCCCATGTTGAGCGCCCGCTTGATCGAATCCATGTCCGACAGGGCGGAGTTGACGATGACCGGGATCTCGCGGATCTCGACCGGGGCGGAGTTCTTCCACTCCAGAAACCCGAAGCCGTCGAGCTCGGGCATCATCAGGTCGAGCAGGATGATGTCCACCCCGCCCTGCTGCGCGACCTTGATCGCCTCGTGGCCGTTGGTGGCGTGGATGAACTCGTAGCCCGCCTTCGACAGCGACCACTGCAACAGCTTGCGGTTGAGCACTTCGTCGTCAACGAGCAGGATCATGCCGTTCCATCGCGCCTTTGCGGGCCGCCGACGCGCCGGGCGCGCGGCTGACCGTATGTGAGCCGTTGTTCGCGGATCGGCACACCATTACGGCAAGCCCCGAGTCGCGTCAACAAACGACGGAACTGTCCCCAGGGTCGACCATACCGACCGTCCGCTTGCCGCCCCTCTGTCGATGGACAAAGTCCGGGCTCGCCCTATACTGGCGCGCGTAGGGACTTTCTCGAAAAACGGTTCGGAATGCACGCACCCGACGAAATTCTGGGCATTTTGGGCAAGGTCAAGGACCTGCCATCGCTGCCGCAGGTGGTGAACCACGTGCTCGACGTGATGGACGACGCGCGTTCGAGCGTGAAGGACGTGGCGCACGCCATGGAAGAGGACCCCGCGCTGACCGCCAAGGTGCTGCGTGTGGCGAACTCGGCCTACTACGCGCCGCGCTCGGAGATCACGTCGGTGTCCTACGCGATCGCGCGGATGGGCCTCGGCGAGATACGCAACCTCATCATCACCACGGGTGTGGTGTCGAGCATGAAGGGACGCAAGCTCGGCAACCTGAACTACGAGGACTACTGGAGGCACTGCCTGAGCGTGGCGATCGTCGCCCGGGTCGTGAACGACCACGCGTCGCTGGCGCCGAAGTACCTGAAAGCGACCGAGAATCCGTATTTCGTGGCCGGCCTGCTGCACGACATCGGCATCCTGATCCTCGACCAGAATGTCTCGGCCGTTTACTCGGAAGTTCTCAATCACGCCGCGGAGACCGGGCGACCGCTCGCCGAGGTCGAGCAGGGCATTTTGGGATCGGACCATCAGGAGGTCGGCGGGTTCATCTGCAACAAGTGGCACCTGCCGCAGCTCGTCGGCCTGACAGCGCGATTCCATCATGCGCCCGAAAAGGCCGCGGTCGAGGACCAGGTCTTCGTCAGCGTTATTCACGTGGCCGACGCCGTGTGCGTGAAGAGCGGCGCGGGGCGGTTCCTGGGCCACGCGGCCGAGGTGATCCAACCCTTCGCGATGTCGGCGCTCGGGCTCGTCGAGGGCGATATCGACGCGATCGTGGCGAACGTCGATTCCGCGCTGGAAAAGTCCGACATGCTTCGGCTCGTGTTACAGGATTGATTCGGCAGGTCGTTGGTCTTTGGTCGTTGGTCTTTGGTTGTTGGTCGTTGGACAGCGGACGTGAGTCCTGATTCTAACAAGGCGCGATGGCGTGAAATGGTCCGCCACCCAAGACCCGGCCGGTCCACATGAGTCATGACCGCCCCACATTTTTCGATGATCCCTTGCTGGACGAACGTCTGGCGTTCTGGGCGGGAATCCTGATCCGCGAGACGGATTTCGCCCAAGCCGCGCAGATGGTGCTGCGCGACGCCGCCACGGTGTTCGGGCTCTCCTCGGTCGAATCGACGCAGGTCACAACGACGGACGACGGCGCGCTGGTCGGCGTCCCGGTCTGGAACTGGTGCGTGCGCGGGGATTTCGTCGATCACGCCGTCGATATCGACAACCCGATCGACGAGGCCGCCGCCAAGTCGATTCCCGAGGAGATTGCCGTTTTCGCACGACGCGGCGATCCGTTCGTTCCCGCGACTGGAGCCGGAGAAGATCATCGTGAGGTCGTCGTCCCCGTGGCGCCGCACGGCGCGCTGGAACACCTGACGCGTTTTCGGCTCGCGGCGACCGCGCCGGATCTTTTGGTCGCGACGGAGGCGCTGCGTCGCCTCGGTCACTGGTTCTTCGACGCGTACACGCGCAGCGTCGAGATCCGCCGCTGGCAGGCGGTACGGGCGCTGGAACTCGAAATCTCGCGACGCAGTATTCTGAACAGTCTCAATCAGGCCATGGAGCATCGCGAGGGCTTGCGCAAGGCCAACGAACTGCTCGAACGGCAGAACCGGGAGCTCGTGGACGCGAACCGCATGGCGCAGGAGTCCAACCGTCTCAAGAGCGAGTTCCTGGCGACGACGTCCCACGAACTGCGCACGCCGCTGAACGCGATTTTGGGCTTTCTGAGCTTCTACATCGCCAATCCCGAGGCGGGCGAGGCGGAGCGGTTGGAGTGCGTGCAAACGGCCCACGGAAGCGCGCAACAGCTTCTCGAAATCATCAACAAGGTGCTCGAAATCGCGAAAATCGAATCGGGACGCACGGCCGCCGCACCGATGGAGTTCCCCGTCGTGTACCTTTTTCAGGAGATCGACCGCGTTTTCGGGCCGAAGGTCGTCGCGAAGAATCTGGAGTGGCGGCTCGAAATGCCGGGAGACATCGATCTGGCCGCGTACGCGAATCTGCCGAAACTGCGCGAAGCCGTGATGAACGTGCTCGACAACGCGCTCAAGTTCACGGCCCAGGGATTCGTCTCGCTTCGCGCAGAAGCCGAGTCGGCCGGATTCACGAAAATTGAAGTCGTGGACAGTGGCATCGGGTTTTCCGAGGACATGGCCCGGCGGCTTTTTACGCCGTTTTCGCAGGCCGACGCGGGTCTCGCACGCAAATACGGCGGCACCGGGCTCGGTCTCGCCATCGCAAAAAAACTCCTGGAACTCATGGGCGGCGCGATCGAGGTTTACTCCGATGGGCCCGGCCAGGGGGCGCGCGTGACGATCCGCGTTCCGAGCGGGCAGGCGACCGACGCGGCGTCGACCGTCGGCGCGACCGACCCCCCGGCGCCGGATGCAAGACGGATTCACGACGCCGACCGCGTTTTGGTATTGATGTGCGGACTTCCGGAGGCGCCGGCGGCCGAGCTCGCGAAACGCGCCGAGGACGCCGAATTTGTGTTTGAGACCGCGCCCGATCCCGCCGCCGCCGCCGCGCGCATCGCCGCCGGAGGCGTGGATGCCATCGTCTGCTATTTGGGCGCGGACGAGGATGCCGCGTGGTGCCGCGACGTGCCGGTGTCCCGCGGCATCCCGACGATCGTCGTCACCACGTTCGACGACCGGCAGATTCAGGATCACATGACGTGGCTGTCGAACCCCGCCGTATTGATCGTCGTGCAACTCGCGCGCGTCGAACGCGACCCCGGCCCGGTGCTGCGGGCGCTGGGCAAGCTGCGCCGCCGGATGCTCGGCGGAAAGTGATCCGCTCCGCAACTCAGCCCAAATTCGAGTGGATGTAGTCCGCGGTGCGCGCCGCGAGGGCCTGCGTGGTGATCTGCGGCGGCACGCCGACCGACGTGGGAAACACCGACATGTCGGCGACGAAGAGCCCGCGCACCTCGTGAGATTCCCCGTAAGAATCCACCGCGCAGCGCGTGCGGTCCTCGCCCATCGGCACGGATGACTGCGGGTGGACCGCCGCGATGTTGACCTTGTGCGGCGCGAAATCGATCTCGTCGAAGAGCGCAAGATCCTTCTTCGATGTCACCGAAGCCGGCTGCGAAGTGGGCAGAAAAACCTCCCGCGCCCCCGACGCCAGATACGCCTCTGCGCAGCGTTTCGCGCCCTCGACCAGCTCACGCCGATCGCGATCGTCGGGCCAATAGTCGATCGCCCACTTGCCGTTTCGGTCCACGCTGATGTGGCCGTTCGTTTCGTCGTGAATCATCGCGCTGCCCGCCGCGATACGATTGTAGTCGCGCATGGCGCGCGTGAGCGCCGGTCCGATGCCGGGAACGAGCGTCGCCGTCATGCCCGGCGTGGCCGACTGCGCCATGATGAGGTAGCCGCCGTAGCCGTCCTGATAGAACCGGGCGAATTCGTCGCACACCCACGTCTGGGGCGTGCCGCGATACGCATCGATGAAGCCGTCGTAGAGCGCCCCCACCGGGAGCGCAGGGTGAATGTGCAGCGTGCGCCCGGCGATGCCCTCGGCGATACCGTTGCGAAGCAGCAGCGCGGCGGAACCCACGCCGCCCGCGCTCACCACCACGCGCCTCGCCGCGACGCGGATGCGTCCCGCCGGTTCACCGCGCTCATCGATCCTCGTGCCCTCGATGCCCGTCACCCCCGTCGCGCCGCGCAGGATCGTCTCTACGCGCACCCGGGGAATCACCCGCGCGCCGCGCGAGATCGCCTTGGGGATTGTGGTGATGAGCATGCTCTGCTTGCGGTTGTACGCGCATCCGAGCGTGCAGTACCCGCATCCCACGCACTCGATGCGATTGTGCCGTGGGACGTGGCCCCTCCAGCCGAGCGCGTTGGTGCCGCGCCGGAGCGCGTCGTTGTTCGCGTTCACCATGTGCTCGGGGATCTGATTGACGCCGATGTTGCGCTCGACGCGATCGACGTAGGGACGCAAATCCGCGGGCGAGAGGTCGCGCACGCCGAATTCCTTGGCCCACCGCGCGAGGATGGCGTCGGGCGGGCGATAGCACAGGCAGCCGTTGTGCACGGTCGAGCCGCCGACGCCGTGGCCCATCATGACGATGACGGACAGGTCGCGATTCCCCGTCGCCCCCGCGCGCTGGAACAGGCGCGGCATGCACGTGTCCTCGCGCTGCGTGAAATCGGCCGGTTTGTGGTGCGCGCCCATTTCGAGCACGACCACGTCCACGCCGCGCTCGGCCAGCTCCTTGGCAACGGTCGCGCCGCCCGCGCCGGAACCGACGACGCACACGGTCGTGGAGATTTCGGTGTCGTCGGGCGGGGTCATCGGGATTTTTCTCCGGAGGCTTCGACGTAATACGACAGCGGCGGCGGATCGAGCACGACGATCTCCGTCTGGTCGACCCACGGCCCGTCATACCCCACCGCGACCCACGCGCGATCCGCGGCGAAATACACCATGCACGCGGTCATCTTGAGCGCGGTGAACGCCTGCCGACGCAACGTCAGCGAGCTGTGCGCCCAGGACGAAAGCGCCTCGGCACGCGCCTCGACGGACAGGTTCGTGAAACGCGATCGGTGCGTGAGCGCGGTCGAATACTGGAGCAGCGAGAGCAGACGCAGGAACTGATCGCGATCGAACGGAGCCATCTGCCCCAGCAGGTTCTCGAAGTACGGGCGAAGGTCGAGTTCGCGAGCGGGAGGAAAGGCCGGATCGCCGCTGACGACGGCCTCGATCACCGACTCCAGAACGGCGAAGTCCGCGTCGTCCACGCGATGGGGATTCGCCACGCGCTCGGTCGGCGCGGGCGGCGTGATGGGCCCGACGTACACAGCCGTCGCCGCGCCCAGCAAGCCTTCCAGAAGCGTGCGCCGACCGAACCGAACGCCGTCGCGTTTTGTGTCGCGATTCATGGTCCCTCGAAAACTTGATTATCGGCCGGTTCGGCACCGGATTCCAGAGGGCTCATTCACATGCCGCGTCGCGAGGTTGCCAATGAACGGAGGCTTTCGGGAAAGTGACGCCGATGTGACGCAAACCTTGGTTTTTTGTGACATTTTCATTAAGATTTCGCGACATTCACGCGGCGAATGCGTTTCGCATCCCGTTTCGGAGCGATCATGGATATTCGAA
This sequence comes from uncultured bacterium, assembly GCA_964586775.1. Classification (GTDB taxonomy): domain Bacteria; phylum Lernaellota; class Lernaellaia; order JACKCT01; family JACKCT01; genus JADLEX01. Next base: position 6,438 of record CAZPJD010000036.1, read on the forward strand.
GGCTCGTGTCAGGTGTGTTGGGAATGGCTCTCCTCGTGTTCTGCGCCGTCGGATGCGGCTGCGGCGACGATGATGACGACAACGACTCGGCGTCTCCGACGGATGACGACGCCGACGATGACACGGGCGACGACGACACGGATGACGATAACGGCGACGACGACACCTGGCCGCCGCTGCCCGACGACGACGCCGACGACGACACCGAGGAACCGTGGGACAACCTGTCCGACGAACTCGGTGCGGGCGAGATCCGCGCGGGATTCATCGCTCAGGATGACGAGCTGATCGGCGGCCCGCGCGCGCGCGGCGAGATCGGCGACATCAAGCTCTACAACAGCGAGATCGAGGTCATCATCCGCTCGCCCGAACACCCCGGCGTGGGCTGGACGAAGGCCACGGGCCTCATCGCCGACGCCGACATCGCGCGTCCCGCCGGCGAGCCCGGTCAAGACGCGGTTTGGTCGCTCGAGCAACTCGTCGGATTCCTCCGCGCGTTTTCGGCGTCCGAGGTCGAGATCCTCGAAAACGGTCGCAACGGCCGCGTGGTGGTGCGTGCGAAGGGCAAGGACATCGGCATCGACATCGTGGATCTCGTCGCGCCGACATGGAACCACGACCTCGAAATCCAGAACGACTACATCCTCGAGCCCGATACCGACGTGCTGCGCATCGTCACGACCGTGACGAGCCTGAACGACAACGAGCGCACGGTCTTCATCGCCGACGCGCCGATGTGGGGCGACTACTGCCCGGTGTTCGCGCCGCGCGCGGGCTTCGAGACGGGCGAATTCGACCCGCTGGCGGCGGTGCGTTGGGTGGGCGGCATCTGCGATCCGTCGATGAACGTGTCGTACGCGCTCATGACCACGAACGCCGAGCGCAAGTTCTTCGCGCCGTATCTGGATGACGAAGTTCTTCCTCTCATCCAGGGCGGGCAGGGTTTCGGCCCGACCGTGCACACGCACACCTACGAGCGTCGATTCGTCGTCGGCAAGGGCGGCAGCGAGGCGTTCGAGGCCGAGCTGGCCGCACAGGACGGCGAGGAGACCTTCGGCACACTGCAGGGCGCGCTCGATTCGGCCAAGGCGGACGACGAGTTCGCCGACGTTCAGATCGTGGTGCAGGACGATGGACCCGATGGCACGAACTTCCGGTCGATCATCAAACCCGATTCCACCGGCGCGTATTCGATCATGCTGCCCGAGGGCGACTACTCGCTGACGTTGCAGGGCGACGGTCGCGTCACGGGCGCGCCGGTCGATGTCGAGGTGAACGCCGGGGAAACGACCACGCAGGATCTCGACGCGAATCCGCCCGGCAAACTCGAATTCACCGTCATCGACGGCGAGGACGACCCGGTGCCGTGCAAACTGACCTTCCAGCCGGGGTACGACGCGCCGGTCGGCGCGGGCGTGGCGCATCGCGTGTTCTCGATCAGCGGCACCGGCACGGCGAACGTGCTGCCCGGCGACTACACCGTGACGATCTCGCGCGGCTACGAGTACGAGATCGACGTTCACAACGTGACGATCGAGGCGGGCGAGACGGCGGTGCTCAATGGCACGATCGAGCGCGTTGTCGATTCGACGGGCTGGATGTCCGGCGACTTCCACATCCATACCGAATACTCCATCGACTCGCAGGCCCCCGCGGCGGTGCGCGTGCACGAATTCGCGGCGGAGTGTTTGGAGATGCCCGTCGTCACCGATCACGACTATCGGCCGGACTACGCGCCGATCGTCGCCGCGCTCGATGCCGGAGCGTTCACGCAGCCCATTCGCGGCTCCGAGGTGAGCCCCGTGTTCGGCCACTTCAACACCTGGCCGCTCGACGCGCGTCCCGACAAGCCCGACTACTACGGCGTGCCGATGGTGGAATACGCCGACGGCGTCATCGTCCAGCGCTACCAGTTCCCCGACATGTGGGACATCGTGCGCAGCGAGTTCGGCGCCGACATCGTGCAGATCAACCACCCGCGCGACGGAAGCGGCTGGTTCACGTGGGTCGAATACGACCCCTTGATCGGCGTATCTTCGGCGCATCCCAACCGGTGGCGCGACGACTTCCAGGCGATCGAGGTCTTCAACTCGGGCCAGACCGATCACGGCACCCTGGACGACTGGTTCAGCTTCCTCGATCAGGGTTACGCGTACACGATGACGGGCAACTCGGACACGCACAGCGTGGGCGACACGCCGGGCAATCCCCGCAACGTCTTCGCCATGCCGGACGACGATCCCGCCACCGCCGATCCCGAGGACATGGTGGATTCGATCCAGTCGCAAAAGAACTTCGTCAGCAACGGCCCGTTCGTCACGTTCGAGCTCGACGGCGTGGGCCTTGGCGAGTTGGTGACCGACGAGGACGGTACGGTGGATCTGCAGATCAAGGTTCAGGCGCCATCGTGGGTACGTGTGAACTACCTGCGGGTGTACTCGAACCACCAGTCGATCGTGCACGAAGAGGCGATCGGCGAGACGACCGACGTGGTGCGTTTTGACGACGCGGTTTCGCTGGCGTGCGCCGAGGACGCGTATTTCGTGGTCGAGGTGGGCCACGACTCCGCGACGCTGCGCCCGGTCGTCAGCGACACGGTCTTCGCGATCACGAATCCGATCTACGTGGACGCCGACGGCAACGACGAATTCGACCCGCCCGGCCTGCTCTGACTTTCCGACGCCGTCGGTTCCAGCCGGCGGTGGTTCGCCCATCCCGCATAAAGCGAGCCCGCGACGAGCGCGGCGAACACGCATAACGAGACGCGGTTCGCCGCGTTTCGCATTGGCGTCGACGCGAACTCGATCTCGATCTCGTGCCGCCCCTCGGGAACAGGAACCACGATCGCACCGTGCCGATTGTCGATCAGCGTCGCGGCCTCTTCGCCGTCGATTCGCGCCGTCCATCCGGGAAACGCGAACTGGTTGAACAGCAGGTGCGACGCCGAGACGGTGGAGACATCGAAGCGATAGCGGTTCGGCCCGAGTTTCACGGGGGCGGGCTCCTCGCCCGTTTCGAGCACCCACGCGAGCGCGTCCGCCGGCGCGGTCGGCTTCTCGTTCACCGTGCGCGGCAGGTAGTCGTCGCGGCTGGTGCCGGTATCGCCCGAGGAAACCACGCGGCCAAGCGTGAGGCGCGGGCGCATGTCGTCATACTCGGACGCATCCAATTTGCCGAGATCCTCGATCTTCACCGGCACGCTGTATCGCGCCCCATGATGCCACATGGCCGCGCGCGGCCGGGCCCACGATCCGTAGGCGACCACGCACGCCGCCACCGCGACGAACGAGACGATCCACGCGGCCCGGGGCGAACGCCACGGAATCGCGTCGATCGCGTACGCGGCGGCGAGGCTCGATCCGAACGCCGCGAGCGTCAAGAATCGCCACGGAAACTGCACGAAGGCGAGCAGGGAAATGTTGTGCCAGATGTGGACGGACGCGGGCGTCGTCATGAACGCGGCGGCCACGAAGACCGTCGCGGCGGCGAAGACCGGCCACGCGGTGTGCGACCGATCCGCCCGCCAGCGTTTTCGCGTCAGGTGCAGCAGCGCGAAGGTGGCCGCGATGCCCGCCCAGTGGACGAGGCCGATCTGAAACGACATGCGGTCGTCGGCGATTCCGGGGCGGCTGCCGCCGAATCCCCACGCCGACCAGACGAGCTGGGTCGTGTACACGAAGTGATGACCGAACTGGAAGAATTCTTCAGTCAGGCTCTCGCGCGCGAAGACGAGGTCCTTTTCCACAAACGCGGGCAGCCAGAAAAACGCCGACACGCAAAGGCCGGTCGTCACGACGAGCGCCGAAAGCGCGAGCCCCTTGGCGGATCGCGCGCGATACGCCTCAAACGCACACCACGCGCAGACGACGGGTAGCGCGAGCATCGCGGTGATGTTGTGCGTGAGCGGAAGCGCGGCGACGGCGAGGGCGCCCACGAGGAATCGCGAAGCGCCGGGCTTCGCGACACAGCCCGCGCAGCCCCAGATCGCGAGCGGAATCCAGACAAACGCGACGTGCTCGCCCAGCGCGTGGCGCACGTTCATGTCCACCAGATGGTACGGCGCGAGCAGATACAACACGCCCGACGCGACCGACGCGGCACGCGAGAGGAAGTCGCGGGCGAGCAGATACATCGCGAGCGCGGCGGCCAGCCACGTCGCGAAGAGCGTGCATTGCAGCGCGCGGGCGACATCGGCCCCGGCGAGCAGAAACAATTGGGCGACGTAGTACGGCAGCGGTCCGTAGAAGTGAAAGATCGGCGAACCGTAGCCGTGGTAGTAGTGCGGCACCCAGCGCAAAAAGAGATCACCCGACCGGATTGCCGCGTCGAAGACGAGCAACCGGGCCGCGTCGATGTCCGCGGAGTGACCATAAACGAGATACGGGCCGAACATCGACGCGCCGAGCGCCGCCGCCACCGCGACGACAACGAGCCAGGACCATCGCTCGATGCGCGAATCCGCGGACACCTTCTCTCCATCGTGGAAATCGGACGATTCATCATATCGGCGCCCGCATCGCCGCGTCCACCGCGCGCGCCTGTTGCGTCACCGTCCCGTCACGCGGCTTGACGAGGATGCCGCGAAGTGAAATCACCGTGACGAATCGCGGCGCAGCCATCGCGCCTGGGTGGGTCCATGAAGCTCGGCATTCGCGGCAAACTCTTTCTCGTTTCGATCGCCCTCATGATCGTCGTCGGCGCCGCAAGCACGTGGATCCTCGAGGTCAAGGCGCGCGAAGCGCTCGTCGGCCAGATCGGAATCCAGCTCACGCACCTCGCCGACACGTGCGTGTACGCCGTGGAGCACATGGCCGACACGGTCGATATGGCGACGGCCGATGACCTTGCTGATCGATTGGGAGAAAAGACCGGCACGCGGGTGACGATTATCGATGCGAAAGGTGTCGTGCTCGGCGATTCGTCGGTGGCGCTCGCCGAGATTCCCTCGGTGGAAAACCACGCGACACGCCCCGAGGTCCACGAGGCGCTCGTCGGACATTCGGGTACGTCGCGGCGCTACAGCACGACGGTCAAGGAACCGTTTTTGTATGTGGCGCTGCCATGGAAGGCCAGCGACCAGTCGGGGGCAGTGCGTCTCGCCATGCCGCTCACGCACGTCCAGGCCGAAATCGCATCGTTTCGCCAGCTCATCGTCGCGGCCGCGATCGTCGGTCTGGTCGTGGCGATCGTCATGAGCGGTCTCGCTTCGCACTGGGTCTCGCGTTCGCTGCGCGATCTGGCGCGGCTCGTCGAAGAGCGCTCGTCCGGGCAGTCGAACCACAGGATCGACATCGCCGCGGACGACGAGGTCGGTCGACTGGCCGCGAATTTCAACGATCTGATTGGTCGCTACGAACGCACGACGCTGGAACAGGTCCACGAGCGCGAGCGGATCGAGTCGCTGCTGGAGAGCATGACCGAGGCGGTGCTGGCGCTCGACGACCAGAAGCGCGTGACGCTCGCGAACCGCGCCGCGCTCGCCCTGCTCGGCCTCGACGCCGCGCCCATCGGGCGCGCCCTGGCCGAAATCGTGCGAGTGCCGGCGCTGCTCGATCTGGTCAACGCGGGCCGCCCCGAGGTGCTCGAAGCCGAGTTTCAGCTTCACGCCGCGTCGCCGCGCCGACTTCTCGCGAGGGTATCGCGGCTCAAGTCGGGAACGGGCGTCGTGGTGGTGCTGCACGACGTGACCGAGCTGCGCCGCCTTGAACAAGTCCGCATGGACTTCATCTCGAATCTCTCGCACGAGCTTCGCACGCCGCTGGGCGTCATCAAGGCCAACGCCGAGACGCTGGCCGACGGCGCGCTCGAAGACACGACGCACGCGCGCGTTTTCGTCGAGGCCATCGCACGGCAAGCGGATCGTCTCCACGCGCTCGTGCGCGATGTGCTCGAACTCGCGCGGATGGAAGAGCTGTCCACAAGCCTCGAAATCGCGCCCGTCCGCGTTCAGAGCGCCGCGAGCAACGTGGTCGAACAACTGCTCGACGCGGCGGTCGCGAGGAATATCGGACTCGAGGCGTCGGTCCCCGAAAATCTGTTCGTCCGCGGCAACTCGCGCACCCTGGAACAGGCGCTCTTCAATCTCGTCGACAACGCCATCAAGTACGGTGATCAGGGCGGGCGCGTTCGCATCCGCGCGGCACGGGCGGGGGAGTCCGTGCGCATCGAGGTCGAGGACGACGGCCAAGGCATCGAATCGCGCCACCACGAGCGGATCTTCGAGCGGTTTTACCGGGTCGATACGGGCCGCTCGCGCGATTTGGGCGGCACGGGGCTGGGGCTCGCCGTGGTGAAGAGCGCCGCCGAGGCGATGCGCGGGCGCGTCGGTTATACGTCGGTCGAGCCGCACGGCTCGCGGTTCTGGATGGAGATCCCGGCGTCAGATCCCGATCGCGTTTAGCACCCAGTAGGTCGCCGCGCCGACCGCCGCCGAAACGGGGATCGTCAGCACCCACGCCCACACGATGTGCGTGAACACGCCCCAGCGTACCGCGCCGACATTGGACACCACACCGACGCCCGCGATGGCGCCCGTGATGGTGTGCGTGGTGCTGACGGGGATGCCGAGCAGGGACGCGGAGATGATCGTCAGACCACCCGCCGTCTCCGCCGCGAATCCCCCCACGGGGCGCAGCTTCGTCAGCTTCGTGCCCATCGTCTGGATTACGCGCCAACCACCCGCCAGCGTGCCCAGCGCGATCGTGGCGTGACAAAGAAGGATGATCGACCACGGCACGTGAAAGGTGTCGCCGAGCAATCCTTGCGAAAATAGCAGGACCGCGATGATACCCATCGTCTTTTGCGCGTCGTTGGCCCCATGGCTGAGCGAGAACACCGCGGCGGACAGAAGCTGGGCCTTCCCGAAAATCTTCTCGACCCTCGCCTTCGAATAACCGCGCAGAAGCCAATGCATGCCGATCATGAACAGGATGCCGAGCGCGACTCCGAGCAGCGGCGACGCCACGATGAAGATGCCGACCTTGATGATGCCCTTCATGATGAGCACGTCGGTGCCGCCGCGCATCACGGCCGCGCCGGCGAGGCCGCCGATGAGCGAATGGGAAACGCTGATCGGCAGGCCGAAGTGCGTACAGATGAACGCCCATCCGCTCGCGCCGATGAGGGCGCCGAGGATCAGAGTCGGCGTAATGATCGACGGATCGACGACGCCCTTGCCGATGGTCGTCGCAACGTGAACGCCAAAGAAAAACGCGGCGAGAAAGTTGAAGAGCGCGGCCCACGCGACCGCGAGGCCCGGTGGCAATACGCGCGTCGACACGACCGTGGCGATCGAGTTCGCCGCGTCGTTCATGCCGTTCACGAAGTCGAAGAACAGCGCAATCGCGATGGTCGTGAGAATCAGCGGTGTCATGCGCGACTCACGATTCGTGTTCGATGATGATGCCCTCGACCACCTGCGCCACGTCCTCGCAGCAGTCGATGGCCGTTTCCAGAATCTCGTAGAGATCCTTGATCTTCATGACCTGCAGCGGATCGCCGCCGTTCTCGAAGAGCGCCGCGATACCCTTACGGTGCAGCTTGTCGCCCTCGTTTTCGAGGCGGTTGATCTCCTTGACGTGGTCGT
>CAZPJD010000037.1:0-4815 GCA_964586775.1 uncultured bacterium
AGCCGCCTCCGCCGCCTCCGGGCGACGCGAAAAAAGCGCCGGCGCCCAAGGCCGAAGAAGAACCCAAACCCGGTTCGAAAAAACCGGGCGCGAAATGAGCCACCACGGGCGGCCGGCCGGGATCGCGATCCCGGCGGGCACGGAGTCGCCACGATGTCGTTGAGCGCGAAACAACGAAAGCACCTGGTCGCGACAGCCCTGCTGGGCCTCGCCTGCCTCGGCCTTTGCGTCGTCGTCTCGGCGTGCGGCGGTTCGGATTCCGAGCCCGCGGACGATTCGGCCAAGGCGGCCGCGAAGGACGCCGGCAAGACCGAATCCGCGAAGGCCGAATCCCCGGTCGCCAAGGCCGAGGAAAAGATCGAGCAGGCCGTCGCGAAATCCGGCGAGGTCAAGGTCGAGGACGTGCTGAAAAAGAGCGAAGAGGCCGAAAAGGGCCCCCTCGACGAGTACGCCTACGATCCGATCAACAAGGTCGATCCCTTCGCCGCCGCGTCCGCCGCGACCGAGCTTCCGTCGCCCGGCGGCGCCGACGAGAACATCCTCACGAAGTACGAGATTCGCTACTTCCGGCTGGTCGGGATCGTTCACGACGAGGCGCAACCCCGGGCGATGTTCGAGGACCCCAAGGGCAAAGCCTACGTCGTCGCCGTCGGAACCCCGATCGGGCGCAACCTCGGCGTCATCGACGCGATCCTGAACGACTCCGTGATCGTGACCGAAAAGCGCGTCGTGCCCGGATCGGACGGCGTGATCGAGACGGTTCCCCTGAATATCAAGTTGCACCCCGAACGCGAGCAGGACGGCACCGCCGCGTCGAAGTAAGGAGGGCTCGGATGCGTGAACCCCATCGGAATCGGATGACGCCGGCCTTGTGGATCGCCGCGATCCTGCTGGCCGCGTTTCTGTGCCCGGCCGTCGCCTCGGCGCAGGAAGAGGGCTACGTCCCCCTCTCGGGTGAATTCGCCGAGAAGCAGTACTTCGGCAAAAAGATCACCATGGACTATCAGGACGCCGAGATCAAAAGCGTTCTGCGCGTGATCTCCGAGGTGTCGGGGATGAACATCGTGACCGGCGACGATGTGGTCGGCAAGGTCACGATCAAGCTGCAAAACGTTCCGTGGGATCAGGCCCTCGACGTCATCCTGCAGACCAAGAAGCTCGGCATGATCCAGGAAGGCAATATCATCCGGGTCGCGCCGCAGCAGACATTGCAGGCCGAGAGCACGCAGAAGCTCGCGTCCGAGCAGTCGAAGCTCATGCTCGAGGAACTGCTGCTCGAGATGGTGCCCGTGTCCTACGCCAACGCCGACGACCTCGTGAACCCGCTGCGCACGGTGCTCTCGTCGCGCGGATTCGTCGCCGTCGACAAGCGCACGAACGTCATCGTCATCAAGGACATCAAGCAGAATCTCGAACAGGCCAAGAAGCTGATCGTCAACCTCGACACGCAGACGCCGCAGGTCATGATCCAGGCGCGCATCGTCGAGGCCAACACCGACTTCACCCGCGAACTGGGCGTCAAGTGGGGCGGTTACTACGTCGCCGACGCGGCCCATGGCAACTCCACGGGCATGACCTTCCCCAACAGCGTGCGCGTCACCGGCGCCAACGCGCTGGGCGAGTCCACGCAGAACACCTCCACCGCGACGGTCGGTTCCTCGCGGGCGGGCTCGGCGATTTCGAACCTCAACAACGCGAACTACGTCGTCAACCTGCCGGCCCCCATCGGCCTCGGCGCGGGCGGCGGCGTGGGCATCACGATGGGCTCGATCAACGACGTCGTGGCCCTCGACCTTCAGCTCTCGGCGATGGAAAACCGCGGCGAAGGCCGGGTCATCAGCCAGCCCAAGATCGTCACCCTCGACAACAAGAAGGCCAACATCACGTCGGGCGTGAGCATCCCCTTCCAGATCCGCCAGCAGGGCGAGACCTCGCTGTCGTTCATCGAGGCCAACCTCAACCTGATCGTCACGCCGCACGTCACCAACGACAAGAGCATCGTGATGATCATCGAAATCGCGAAGAACGCGCCGAACACGTCGATCCCGACGTCCACGGGCGATCCGGCCATCGACAAGAAAGAGGCCAAGACCGAGACCCTCGTGCGCAACGGCGAGACCACCGTCATCGGCGGCATCTTCTCGTCCGAGGAAAGCCGCACCGAGCTGTCCGTGCCGTGGCTCTCCAAGATCCCGGTCCTCGGTTTCTTCTTCCGCGATCGCAAACAGACGAACAAGCGGTCCGAGCTGTTGATCTTCATCACGCCGCGCATTGTCCAGGACAAGCCGGTCGTGTGATCCCCGGGCCGGTCGGCGCGCCGCGCCGGTCGGCCGAGCGAGTGTTGCGTGAGATCTTTGACATGGAATGGCGCTCCCGAACCGCACCGCGCCCTGTTTGACGACGGGCCGCTGGAGCGGGCGCGAGACCTGCTCGCGCGGGAGATTCGCCGGGAAGCCGCGGGCGGACGGGTCGTGATCGTCACGAGCCGAAACGTCCACCGGCTGTACCGCGAACGCTTCTTCGATCCGCTCGCCCGGGCGCTGGATGCGCCCGAGCCGGTTCGCCTGCCGGACGGCGAGAATCGAAAGGGCATCGCCGAATGGACGACGGTCTTTGAAAATCTGCTGGCCAATCGAATCGATCGTCGCGACGTGATCGTCGCGGTGGGCGGCGGCGTCCTCACCGACGTCGCGGGCTTCGCCGCGGCGACCTTCAAGCGCGGTCTCGCGTGGATCAGCGTGCCCACCACCCTCACCGGGCAGGTGGACGCCGCGATCGGCGGCAAGACCGCGGTGGATTTCGGCGCGGCGAAGAACATGATCGGGGCGTTCTGGCAGCCTCGCGCGGTCGCGCTGATTCCGGCATTTCTCCAAACGCTGCCGGATCGCGAGATCCGGTGCGGGCTCGCCGAGGTCGTCAAGACGGGTTTCGGGCTTGACGCGCGGTTCTTCCGCTGGATCGAGCGACACCTGATCGATCTTCGAGATCGCGATGCCGCCGCTCTCGCCCGCGTGGTGCGGGTGTGCGCCACCGCCAAACTGCGGGTCGTCGCCGCCGATCCACGGGATCTGGGCGGGCGCGCCGTGCTGAATCTGGGTCACACGGTCGGGCATGCCGCCGAGGCCGCCGGAAACTTTCGGCGCTGGAACCACGGGGAGTGCGTCGCGACGGGAATGATGGTGATCGCCAGGCTCGCCGAGGGGCGGGGCTGTTTGACGCGTGCGGCGCGTGAACGGGTGGAGCGGGTGATCCGCGAACTCGACCTGCTGCCGCGCCGGCTGCCGAAACCGGGCGAGGTGGAACCGTTTTTGATGCTCGACAAAAAGAAGATTGGCCGGCGGATTGTCGCCGTGATCCCGGGTCCGATCGGAGCATTCCGATTGGAACCGCTGGATCCGAGGGAGTTGGTGGAAGCTCGATACTGGTCCGGGTTATGAAAGACCGGGAGGATGGTCCGATGAGAAAGTGGTTCATTTTGGTCGCGTTCGCCATGGTGCTCGCTTCGCTCGCGATCGTGGCTTCGTGCGGAGAGACCGATCCGGCCCAGGCCCCGGCGGGTGCGGGGATCGAGTTCGTCGCCGAGACTGGAGACGGCGAGGCGGTCGTTTTCACCTTGGATTACGGGACGCACGACGTCTGCGGCATCGAGATTCCCGACTCTTGTCAGGAAGCATTCGAAACAAGAATGCAGCAGTACTGCGTCGCGCCCTACATGGAAGAGTTTACGAACGTGACGCAGGCCCAAGCGGAAGCCGCGTGTAAGGACCGAGCTGTATGGTGCAACTATACGCTGACCCCCATCGGCGATAACAGCGAGGAGACGTTGGGTGGTTTGGCTGCGATTTTCGATGACGGGGAGTGCGGGTATTACGAGCAGATCCTCGTTGCGATCGTGAGTCGGTCTTCGGGATCCAGCACCAGCACCGACGTGATTGCCGGCGTGCCGTTGAACGGAGTCGAGGTGCGCTGGGTGACTCAGGGTCCGCTCATTGAACTTTACGAGTTGTCCGATGTGCCCGGCGAGATCCCGCCCTTGGCCAATCCGTACATGGACGAGACCGATGATCGCGGAATCACGGAACTGAAGGTCCGTTTCCCGCTACCTATCGCCCCGGGGACCCAGATCGACCGGATCGTGACGGTCGACATCGGCGTTGACGCGGCATCCTACAAGTTCACGGTGACGACCGAAGAGGGTGACACCAGCACGTCGGACGACGACGCCTCTGACGACGACGCGGGTTGATCCCAAACTTAAGTGCGAAACACGGCGGGCGCCCCTCGGGGCGCCCGTTGACGTTTGGCGGCGCGATTTGGCTAGGGACTACTTCTCGTGCTCCTTCGCCGTCCATCGGCGGCGCGCGTCTTCGAGCCGGTCGAGCGTGCCGACGTCCGAGCTGAATCCCTTGACCACGTATCCGCCGACCGCGAGCCCCGCGTCGATCGCCGCGGCGATGGCGTCGGTCAGGTAGTATTCGCCGTTCGGGGCGGGCGCGAGGTCCGCGATGAAGTCGAAGACGCGGTGGTCGAGCAGGCAGATGCCGCGCTTGTTCAGGTTCGTCGTGCTCGTGCCCTTGGGCGGTTTCTCGATCAGGCGCGTCACGCGGTCGCCGTCGCGATAGACCGCCGCGCCCTCCCACGGGTCGTCGATTTCGTCGCACATGATCGACCAATCGAAACCGCCCGCGAGATGGAATTCGAGAAAGTCGGTCCAGTTGCGCGATTCCAGCAGGAAGATGTCGCCGTACGCGAGAAAGAACGGCGTGGTCCGCACTGAGCCCTCGGCCTGGGCGAGCGCGTGCGCCGTTCCTTTCG
>CAZPJD010000038.1:0-22998 GCA_964586775.1 uncultured bacterium
GACCTGACCGGTCGCAACCTCGCTGCTGCGCCGTGTCTGTCGGTGGGCGCCGCCTCGGGCGGTCGCCTCGTCAACGGCGTTCAACTGGCGTCCGCGCCCGGCATGATCGTGCGAGACGGCCACAACTGGGGCACGCCGGAAACCGTCGCCGCGCTCAAGTACGCCGTGGCGAAGGTCAATCAGCAGTTTCCCAAGGGCACGCACCTGCTGGTCGTGGGCGACATCTCCGCCCAGAACGGCGGCAAACTTCGTCCGCATCGCTCGCACCAGTCGGGCCGCGACGTGGACATCAGCTTCTATCACAAGGGCAAGGGACAGCCGCGCTTCTTCGACTCGGCGACCGCCGAGAACCTCGACGTGCCGCGCACGTGGGCGCTGCTCGAAGCCCTGATGGAAGACAACAAGACCGAGTACATCTTCATCGACAGCGGCGTTCAGGCACTGTTGTACAACTACGTGAAGTACAAGCTCAAAGCGCCCGACTCGTACCTCGACACGGTTTTCGAGGTTCACAGCCACAACCGCCGCGCGATGATCCGCCACGCGCGTGGACACCGGAACCACATTCACGCCCGGTTCTGGTCGCCGATCGCCGTGGCGGCCGCGCGCAACTACTTCTACACCGACGAGCAGCTCGCGCGCCTCGCGCAGGCGGGCACGCCGCGTCATCCCGGCAACGGCTACATCCCGCTGGCGAGCCTCGACAAGGTCGATCGCGGGCCGATGCCGAAGTTCCAGACGATCAAGGATTGGCGAACGGTTTGGACGAGCCACACGGTGCGCAAGGGTGAAACGCCCTCGGCCATCGCCCGCCGATACGGTGTCAAAACCGCGACCCTGATGCGCTGGAACGGCCTGAAGAGCGCCAAGGCGCTCAAGCCGGGCCGCCGTCTCAAGGTGCAGACGCGTAAGCAGGTGTCGATCCAGGTGCCCGTGGCGGGCTCGTGGGAAGACGCGGGCGACGCGCCGCAGGTGGCGTCGAACGCCGAACCGGCGAATCCGATCCCAGCCGCCGACGTACCGCAGCCGTCCCCCGGCGCGATGCCCGAGGCGACGACGGCCGCGAACGCTCCCGTTCCGGCCGCGGCTGCGGCTCCCGCTTACCGTACGGTGGAGCGCGTCGAGCGCGCCAAGGTGAAGTCGGGGGACACGCTTTCGTCGATCGCGAAACGCAATCGCACCACGGTCGATCAGATCGCGAGACTGAACGGGCTCAAGAAAAACTCCAAGCTCAAACCGGGCCAGTCGCTCAAGGTGCGCGTGAAAAAAGAGCGCATCCCCGTGGAGCCGACCGTGACCGCGCCGACGTCGGTGCCGGAAACGGCCGACAACGCGGTGACGATCGAGGAACCGACGAGCGAAGACTCCATCTCCATGGACGACGCCCTCGTCGATGCGGTGGACGTCGCCGCCGCCGAACCGACCGCGCCCCGCACCGTCGACATGGAATATCGCGTGATGGACGGAGACACGATCTACACGATCGCCAAGCGCTTCCGCCTCAATGTCTCCGATGTGTGCGCGTGGAACGGTCTGGCGGCTTCGCAGAAGCTCGAAACGGGCGCCAAGCTGAAGCTGAGGGTGCCGGCCGGCGGCGACTCCCCGGCCTGACGCCGCATGACGCATAAGCCATTCGCCGCGGCCGCGATCCTCGGGATCGCGGCCGTTTTGTTTGCCCGCGCCGCACTCGCGCAATACGTCTTTCCGTTGCAGGGGCCGAAGATCGTCACGGCCACCGTCGGCGAGTACCGCATCGGCCATTACCACGCGGGGCTCGATCTCGGCACCGAGGGGCGGGAGGGCTTACCCGTCGTCGCCGCCCTGGCCGGGCGCGTTACGCGCCTGCGCGCGTCGGCGAACGGCTACGGCAAGGTCATCTACATGGCGCACGCGGGCGGCGTGGAAACGGTGTACGCGCACCTGTCCGAGTTCTCGCCCGCGCTCGACGCCTTCGCCAAGCGCCAGCAGTCGCCGGGCCGATTCGCCTTTTCGCAGACCTTCGGTGCGGGCGGGCCGTCGTTCGGCGCGGGCGACGTGATCGGGTACTCGGGTGTCACCGGCACCGACGTCCCCCATCTGCATTTCGAATTGCGCAAGGGCGGCGTACCCGTCAATCCGCTCCGGCACGGTCTCGCCATCCCCGATACGCAGCCGCCGTTGATCGAAAAGATCCTGCTCGAGCCGCTCGCCGCCAGAGCCCATGGGCAGGGCACCTTTGATCGGGCAATAATTCCGTTCGAGGCGGGACGGATCGTCGCGCCCGTTGTGATCGGCGGCGAGGTCGGGCTCGCCGTGCAGATCACCGACCACATCGACGGTTCGCCGCGCGATCTCGCGCCGTGGACGATCGGGTTCGAGATCGACGGCAGGCCGGTGTACGCCGTGCATTACGATCGCGCCGATTACGGCGACAAGGCCGTGTCGGAACTCGACTACCACTACGAACTCAAGGAAACGAAAGAAGGCGTATTCCATCGCCTCTATCGATACGCGTCCAAGACGTTCGCGATGACGCACGCGGATGCCGAGGGGCCGCCAAAGCTCGCGCCCGGCGACCACCGCGCGCGAATTGTGGCGAGCGACGCGACGGGCAACGAGTCGATCGCAAGCTTCGTCATTCGCGTCGTCGATCCCGCGCCCGCTTCGCCGCCCTGCCCGCCCGCGCCATCGGCCGTCGAAATCCCCGCGTCGGCCACGACGTTCCGCGAGCGCGTGCTCGTGCTCGATTTGCCCGGCGCGGACCCGGTCGCATCGATCGCGGTGACGGCGAGGCTCTCCGAAGGCGGTGCGATCCGCGAGCTGGTCGCCGCGGGCGCGCGCGGTCGAATCACCGTCGATGTCCCGGGACCGGGCGAATTGACGATCAACGCGCGCGCCGGAGAAAAGGCTTACCGCTTCGCCGAACGCGTGCAGTGGATAAAGGACGGCGCGACGATCGCGTCGCCCGACGCGACGCTTACGATCCCCAAGGGCGCGGTCTTTCGCGAATCGCCCGTCATCGCCTTCGCCGCACCCGCTCCGCCCGCCGAGGGAATTCGCCTCACCAGTCGCGCACAGGTCTTCCATCAACCATGGCTGCCGATGCGCACACCGGTGCGTGTGCAGGTTTCGGGCGAAGCCGGCAGCCTGTACCTCGTCGATCGCGGCACGTGGTGGTATCTCGACGCGGGCCGCTCAAATGCGCACACCCACTTGGGCACGTTTGCGCTCGCGCACGACACCGCCGCGCCGCGCATCGTCTCTGTCACGGCCGAGCCGCTCCGGGGTCGTTCGATGATCGTGGCGAGGTGCGAGGACGCGGGCGCGGGACTCGCATCGTCGGGCGCTCGGATGTGGATCGATGGGGCCGAGGTGCTCGCGGAGCCGCTGCCGGCGATGGGGCAGATCCGTCACATTCCGGACGGAAGAATTCCGCCTGGCGAGCACGAAGTGCGTGTGGTGGTGATGGATCGGTCGGGGCAGAGCGCGTCAGGCCGGTTCATGGTGACCGTGCCCTGAGCGCGCGGATCACTTTTTCGCGCCGGGTACGATCTTGAGCTTCATCCCCGCCTTGAGCGTGTTGCCCTTGATCTTGTTGAGGCGCTTGATCGCGGCGACCGACGTTTTGTACTTCTTCGCGATCCCGCCCAGCGTGTCGCCTTTTTTCACCTTGTAGTAGACGACTTTCTGTTTGCCGCCCTTGCCGCCCTGCGATTTCGGCGGTTCGCTGACCTTTGAGATCTCGTCCGGCGCGAGGTACGCCGACGGCCCAAGCGCGACGAGCGCCTTTTCGAATTCGTCCACGGTCTCGAGTGGAATGTTGATCTGGAAATTCGGGTCGTTTGGCGGCGTGGTCTGGCCGAGCAGAGCCGGGTTGAGCCGCTTGAGTTCGTCGTAGTCGTGGCCGGTCTTTTGCGCCAAGTCCGACAGCCGCGCCACACCCGAGAGCGCGACCTTTTTCACGCGCATCGGCTCGCTGGGCTCGACGTAGAATCCGTTGACCTCCGGGTCGCGCGCGATGGTCGCGGCCGCCATGAACTTCGGCACGTAGTCCATCGTCTCGGCCGGCAGCGACAGGTCCCAGTAGTTGCGATCGCCGCCCGCGTTCTGGATGGCGCGCGCCACGCACGCCTCGCCGCAGTTGTACGCCGCCAGCGAGAGCGCCCAGTCGTCGAACATGTCGTACAGGAACGCAAGATAGTCGGCAGCTGCGTAGGTCGCGCGAATCGGATCGCGGCGCTCGTCGACCCATTCATCGACGCGCATGCCGTACCGCCGTCCGGTGCTGGGGATGAACTGCCACAGGCCACACGCGGCGGCGGGCGAGTAGGCATACGGCGAGAATCCGGACTCGATGATCGGCAGGTACTTGAGATCCTCGGGCAGGCCGCGCTCGGCGAGGACCGACTCGATCATCTCGAAATAGGTGCCGGATCGCTCCAGATACTTCACCATCGAGCCGCGCCCGTTGGAGAGGTAGTAGTTGGTCCAGCGCTCGACGCGCTCATTGTACTGGATATCGAGATCGCCCGCGCTCTTCACCTGCGGCAGCGTTACACCGCGCAGACGCGCGACGCGCACCAACGCCACGTTGACTTGCAGGAACGCCTGATCGAGCTGCTCGCGGTGCTCGTCGCGGCCCTCTTCCTGAACGCGGTCGAGCAGGATGCGCAGCGCGATTCGATACTGGTGGTGCGCCTTGTCGTACTGCTGTTGACGCAGGTACTGATCGCCCTTGTGCAGACGGCCATGGACGGCGGAGATCGCCTCGGGCGCGGGCAGTTCCTTACGCGAATCGTCTTCTTCCGGCAGAGGGACGGTCTCATCGAGGTCATCGACCGGCGGGGTGTCTTTGGCTGTCTTGATGAACTGGCAGCCCGCGCCGAGCGCGACCACCAGCAGGCAGGTCGCGACGATCCGGGCGAAATGGCGCGGGCGCCTGGTCATATGATCGCTCCGATTCCGAGCACGCCTCTCCCGGGAGTCGGTCGGATCTTGGAGTCCGACGGGCGCGTTCGGGGTCGATCGGATTGCGCCGACCTCATCCGGACCGGACGGGAGCACGAACCGATGGAAAACATCGCGGCGGCCCGGTTCGAGCCGCCGATTTTCGCGTCATTTGGGCGGTACAGGATTTGAACCTGTGACTTCCACCGTGTGAGGATGGCACTCTACCGCTGAGTTAACCGCCCCGAATCGACGGGAGAATTTAGAACAGGAATGGCGAAAAATCAAGCGCTCCCGATGCGACAAAAGCCGGCCCGAAGGCCGGCTTTTGCTCTGGAATTTCAAGCTGTTAGGGCTCCAGATCGTCTTGGTCGAGGCCGCCCATCTGGCCGAAGGTGATCGGCACCGTCACGTCGAACGGATTGACGAAGGCGCTGATCGAATTGCCCTCGAGTTCCGTGAGCGACCAACCTTCCTGCGTCGGCGAGACCCAGTTGTAGCTGTAGAGCACCAGATAGGTCCAAGGTTCGGTATGGCCCGCGTCGGCCGGCATTTCCGGCGTGCCGTAGGGCGTACCATTCTTGTCGAACAGGGTCAGGTAGATCTGCGCCTGGCCAGCGCTGGTCGCCGAGTTGATCGGCAGGAATTCGAGCGGCAGCGCCGGGAAGTACGGCATCGGAATGCGATACGCCGTCTTGCCGGGGATGAAGTCGACGTAGCCGCCGGGGACGCCCGGCTCGCCCGAATTGGACTGCGCATACAGACCGACCTTGAGCGGCCACTCGCCCTCTTCATCCTTCTGGAAAAGCTTTGCGAAGGTTTCGCTCGCGGCGAACTCCGGCGGAACGGTAACGGTCACATCGACGTACAACGGATCGAAGTAATTGCACAGGTTGACCGGCGCGGCCGGATTCGGTTTGCCGGAATCCGTGCACGCGTCCACGCAGTCCGACAGATCCGTGCAGCCGTTCAACTCGGCCATCGTCTCTTTGATGCACTGGATGCGGCACGCGGACCAAGGGGCGACCGGATTCGCCTGAATCGTCTTGGTAAACTCCTCTCGGGACATGCCGTCGAAGCTGTCTTTGCCGAGACCGTCGGGATACACGTCGAAGACCGCCGTCGCCCAGACTTCGGCGTCGAAGGTGCAACCCACATATTTGGTGTCGCGCTTGTTCGGGTCGAGCGGGTTGAAGGGCTGGAACGGCACGTACATCCATGTGTCGCCGAATGCGCCGCGCACGAAAGCCTGATCGTCATTGTCGCCCGAGGGGCCTTTGGGATACAGGTTCCAACCGGAGTCGCCGTAGAACGTGAAAAGGCCCGACGCCAACGGCTGGTCGATGTAGAACGCGTAGGACTGGACGTCGTCCGACTCGTCGAACTTGGTTTCGCGATCGTTCTGCGTCGTCGTGAAGATCGTGTTGTTGAGAATCTGGAAATTCCACTCGCCGAAGTCCTCGGTGTTCGCGATGCCCCAGATATAGCCCTGGATGAACGCGACATCGAACTCGGGGAAGTCGACGAAGAACGACGGATTCACGACCCGCGTGTCGATGAAGCCCTTGCCCACGGTGTAGGCGTCGAGCTTCTCCTTGTAGACCTCGTACATGTCGAGATCGAAGCCGGCTGTGGCGAGCGCCCCATCGGAGGTGCGCGTCAAACCTTCCGTGGAAAAAGACCCGGTGTAGGCCGGACCGACCTTGTTGCATTCGAGTTGGCGAACGCCTTGATCGAGGATGCCGTCCTGAAACGCCACTGTGAACTCGTAATCGCCGTCGGGGAGATTCGGGAACGTGAAACCGAACAGGGCGCGGTCCTCGAAGCTGTTGCAGCCGACGCCCGCCGGCATGGCGAAACGAGTTTCCGCGCCGTTGATCGTGACGATCATTTCGCCGCCGCCGAGATTGCATTCCGCGTCCTTGTACATGAAGTACACGGAAAGCGACTGACTCCCGGAGATCGTAATGCCCTTCTCGGCCAAGCCGACCTGGTTGCCGGTCGCGACCATGTAAAGAACGTCGGACACTTCCGGCGCGGCTTCGCCGGCGCAACCGAAGACGTCCTCGAGATGCAGCGCGCGACAGTCGGCCGCGCAGGCGAGGACGTCGCTCTCGTTCTTGCATTCGTTCATCAGGCACGAGTTGTATCGCGTGCCGAAGTTGCCGTCGGCGCGCTGAAACAGGTTGTTCACGCAGTCGGCCTTCGTCCAGCCGTTCGTAAACGTCCCCGAAACCTCGTCACAAAAGTCGCGATAGTCGGGGCACTTGGCGTCCTGATCGCCCGCCCGCAACGGCTCCGCGCCTTCGTCCGCAGTGGAGTCGTTTGCCGGGGCCGGGGCGGACTTCGCCGTCGCATCCACCAAGCCGAAATTGTAGAACGTGAACTCGTCCGTCTCGTGGACGCCGGTGAGCAGGGCTTCTTCTTCCGAGTCGTTCACGCGGTCCATGTAGACCAGGGTGTTGTCCTGATCGACGTACTCGCCCTTTTTGTATCCGAGCGCCGCGTTGCCGAGCACCCGGTCGGTCAGGATGTCGACGGGCACCTCGTATTCGGTCTGCCAAGGATAGAGCTTGGCCAGCGCGAAGGGCTGGCCGCCGGTGGCGAATCCGTCGTCGCCGAACGCGAGACCGATGATGCCCGCGTGCGGCTTGTTGATCTGATAGAATTTCTCGCCAACACCGTCGAGGTCGTTGTCCCACAGGTAGCCGAAGCGACCGGTGCCCTCGCCGTTGAAGTCCTTCTCCTGCACCACGCCGACCGGATCGGTCACGATCTTGAACGTATCGTAACCCGCCGTGGGCAGCGTGGCCGATTCTTCCTCGCCTTCGAGTTGGCACGCCGCCGCGCCGGTCATCAGCAGGGCCGCGATGGCCAAGGGGGCCAGGGAGACGAACTTTTTCACGCGCATGTCCTATCCTCCAGGCGGGCGCGCCGCGCGCGCCGTCCGTTCCGTTAGTCGTCGAATCCGGTACCGAGGCCCACGTAGAAGCGCAGCGGCCGCTCGTCGTTCTCCTTGTCCTGGAAGCCGTGGGCGATCTTGAAGAAGCTGTCCCACGAGTTCTGGAAGAGGAACATCGACAGGCGCATCTCGATGCCCGCGTCGGAGAGCAGGTCGTCGTTCACCGAGAACTTGCCGTCGCCCGTCTTGTCGAAGACCTTGTTGGCGTCGAACATGTCCTTTTTGCGGGCCACGTGCGACCAGTAGTTGCCGGCGTTCGCGAAGAACGCGAAGTAGAGCTTGTCGAAGTAGAACGCCCAGATCTGCTGGTCGATCTCGCGGATGAGCGGGAAGCGATAGTCGAAGCCGACGATCGCCATCGTCTCGCCCTCGAGGGAGTAGTTCTCGTAGCCGAGGAACGCGCCGTTGTCGGAGAACGCCCCGAGGCCCGTGATGAACATGCCGCCGCCGTGGAAGCGGTCGTAGAAGTTGACGCGACCGAAGGAGTTCCCGTAGCCGTAGCCCTCGGGCACCGTCGAGTGCGTGTAGCCGAACATGCCTTTGAGCGCGAGGGTGTGCCGCGCGCGGCGCCAGCGTTCGAAATTCAGCTTCTCCCAGTCCCATCCGTCGATCGGGACCCAGTCGTTGAGCTTGTTCAGATTCCAGAACGGGAAGGGCTTGTAGTTCTTGACGTTGGCCATCACCTGGAAGTAGCCGTAGTCCGGCAGCAGGTAGTTGGAATCCTGATAGTGCCGGGCCTCGTTGATGCTGATGACCGAGGGATCGGAGTAGAAGTCCGCCAGATCGGTGCCCATCTTCGCGCCCGTGAAGGGCTCGGCGATGTCGGGGCTGGCGTAGGCGAAGTTGACGTCGATGACCTTGCCGCGCGGGTTGATGCCCATGTCGGGGAAGCCGCCGGAAGATCCCGGGATGACGTTGGTGTAGCCCAGGTTGAGGGCGCGGCCCGTCATCTGGCGCGTGCGGTTGTTGGGCTGCTCGACGCGGATGTCCTGATACGCGTAGTAGAGCGCGAGGTTGTGCGTGTTCATCAGCGTGTAGCGGAAGCCGATGAAGTAGAAGCTCGCGTCGAAGTTCGCCTTGATGTCGAAGTCGAAGACCTGGAAGTTGTCCGTGATCTGCGGGAAGATCCGGTGCAACGACAGGAACGTCGTGAAGGGCAGCATGTAGTTTTCGTAGAACACGCTGTAGCGCTGCTCCTCGCCGACCGTGATGTACAAGAAGAGCAGGTTGCTGTCGACGGCGTCGGCCAGCAGGATCTGCGCTCCCGCCTGGAGGCGCGAGTCGGAGTAGTCGACGATGGGCACCCACACCCACGTGCCGCGGTGGTCCTTCATGACCGGAAGGATCTGCGCGAAGCCGTCGAACACGTCGTAGTCCACGCCGTTGATTTCGGGCAGCGGATCGGACGTGGCGAGGTTGCGCTCGACCTCGGCCTCGGTGACCGTGAACTCGAAGTTTTCGACTTTCCTGTTCTTCCACAGCTCCTTGCTCATCTCGAAGGGACGGTAGCCCCAACTCGTGAAGTAGGAGTAGGTCAGGACCGAGCCGTCGGCCTTGACGTTCGGGAAGAACGCGCCGGAGACGACGTCGGTGATCTGGAAGAGCTCGCGCGTCTCGAGGTCGAGATGGTAGATGTTGAAGATGCCCGTGCGATCGGAGGCGAAGAAGATGCTCTTGCCGTCGGGCGCCCAGCACGGATCGCGGTCATCCCAGTGGTCGTAAGTCAGCGGGCGCAGGTTGCGTCCGTCGGCGTCGATCACCCAGATGTCCTGCTGCTCGTTGCGGTACATGAAGAACATGAGCTTGGAGCCGTCGGGCGACCAGACCGGGTTTCCGATCTGCGTCAGGTCGTTGTAGTCGACCAGCATGTAGTAGCCCGACATCTTCGGGTAGCGCATGACGGCCAGCTTCTGGCTCCCGTCCTTGTTGATGATGAAGGCGATCTGGTCGTTCTTGGGGTTCCACGCGGGCTCCGACGCGCGGAGCTGCCGGGTGATCTGGTCGCTCTTCTTTGACGCCACGTCGTAGACGTAGAGGTCGTTGTAGAAGTAGCCGCGGTACTCGTCGGCCTCGCCCTTGGAATACACGATCTTCTTGGAGTCGGGCGACCACGAGAACAGGCCCACCGCGCCGGGGATGGCGGTGAAGATCTTGCCGTCGTTGAGCTTTTCGGCGTCGGGTTTGGTCTTCTGCAAGTAGATGCCCGCGCCGTCCTTGGCCCCGTGCCAGCGACGCGAGTACATCGACAGGTACTCGCCGTTCGGGCTGTACTGCACGTGGAAGTGCCACAGGCCCTCGTTCCACTTGTCGATGTCGGTCATCTCGGCGTCGGGCGGATCGAGGTGCCACGGCTTCATCTTGAAGCCCTTGGCCTCGTTGCCCAGGATGCCGGCGACCTGCTTGTTGTACTTGCTGGTCAGATACGACTTGTATTGCTGATACATGACCTCGCGGTCGATGCCCAGCTCTTTCTTGATGGCGCGGTTGTAGGTCGAGAAGACGCCGAGCGCCGTCTCGTGCCAGACCCGCGTGTTGTAGTCGAGGCCCCAGGTCTCGCCGATGAACAGGTTCATGGCGTAGCCCTGGTTGTACACCATCTCGGCCTGCAAGCCGTTCTTGTCGTAAATGATGTCCATCTGGTCCATGGTCAGCATGTGGTCGTCGAGCACCGCGGTGCGCAGGAGCATCTCGCGGTGGGAGTCGTAGAGGTCGCCGCCGTACATCGAGGAGTTGTACTGGGCGACGCCTTCGACCATCCACGTGGGCAGCGCCTCGGAGCCGAACATGACGCCGACGCCCGCGTCGAAGTTGAACTTGCGCGAGGTGCGCGAACCGCCGACGAGGACGCCGACCATGCTCTCGCGGAATCGGCTGGCCGACTTGAGCGAGATGATGTGGCCGAACTCGTGCGAGAACACGTCGCGCAGCCAGTTCGTCCTTCCGCGGTGGGGGTAGTAGAGGTTGCTCGCCCAGATCGTCACCCAGTCGAAATTGTTCGCGGCCCACCCGTTGGAGTAGTCCTCGGTGTCGATGATGACGATGTTGACCTTCTTGCGAAGGTTGAAGTTGAAGAGCTTGGAGTCGCTCTCGTAGACGTCCTCGGCGATCTTGTACATCGCCCGGGCGGTCGTCTCGACCTCGGGGTAGTAGTAGATGACGAAGTGCTCGGTCTCCACGAACTTCCAGTCGAGCTCGGGGTGGTTGACGCCTTCGTCAAAGAGGATGAACGTCGCGTGTGCCGGTCCGGCCAAGCCGGCCAGCACCACCGCCGCCGCCAGGACCCCCAACGCCAATTTTACCGTCGTCTTCATGGTTCGGCTCGTTCCCGTCCGTTCCGTCAAAGTCCGTCCGCCCGACCGCTTCATCGTCATACCCCCCATCACTCCCACCTCTTGATGAGTCCGAGGGTGTAGGTGATGCCGACGCCTTCGTAGGACTCGACGTCGAACGGCGGCAGCGCGAGGGAACGGGACTCGACGAAAAAGCTGCGCTGGCCGGCCACGGGAATGTCCGCGGAGAAGTACAGGTCGCCCGAGAACCACTCGAAGAAGCCCGAATAGCCGTGGTAAACCAGCTTGGGCTCGACGCTGGCCATGAAGCCGGGCGTGTCCTCGACGGTCTCCAGATTGCCGTTATTGTCCTTGATCTCCGAATCCGTCACCCGCGTCATGTAGTGACCGCCGATGACCAGCGCGACGGGATTGAAAAACTCGCCCGCGCCTTTCTTGGGGATCTGGAAGGCCAGTTCGCCGTCCACCTTGATCTCGTCGGCGTAGTCCACCTCGCCCGCGAGGTACTTGACGCTCGCCGGCATGCGCCAGTTGTAGCCGGCGTGCACGGCGGCCGACATGAAGTAGAGGTACTGCTTGACGGCGGTGCCGAGGTAGAAGTTGGGGTTGCCGTCGGTAAGGTAGCTGCGCACGTGCGAGCCGCGGCGCGGGTTGTCGTTGCCCGTCGGGGCCTTGTAGACCGTCTCGAAGATCCAGCTCGTCGCGGTCTTCTGGTCCTTCTCCAGCGTCTTGGGTCGGAACGGCGAGTAGCCCATCCAGACCTCGACGTCGCCCAGCGACGGCAGGTCGGCTTCCCACAGCTTCCACAGCTCGTGGTTATCCAGGTAGTCGACCGTGGCCTCCTCGGCGAGGAAGCCGTAGGTGTTTTCGCGGCCGACGCGATAGTTCTGGTTCTCCTGGCTGGTGATCTTGGTCTTCTTCCAGACCAGCGGGAAATTGACCCGCACCGACCAGCGATCGGTGAAGCCGATTCCCGCGTTCAGGTTGAGGACCTGCTTCTTGGATTTGAAGCTGCCCTCGACCAGCGTCCCGTCCTCGTCGTAGTAATGACGAGCGTTCTTGTAGTCGAAGCTCATCCCGAGTTCGGAGACGTGCTTCGGGAAGACCAGCGGGCGCTGCACGTAGTCGGCCGGGTACTCCCACCCCGCATTCAGCGCGTGGTCGATCCGGGCCTCCCCCCACTCGTCTTCCTCTTCCTCGTCCTTCTCGTCGCCGTCGTCCTTGCCGTCATCCTGAGCAAGGGCGGGGCTCCAAAGGGACGCGAGGATGAAAGCCGCGGAAAAGGCCAAACAGGTCAGAAAGACGACCCGTAATTTCATCTCGGAGTCCTTTCTCGGGGTGGTCACGAGGCCCGGTCACCAAACAGGCCCACTCGGCTGGCGTTTCGGCTCTTCATTGGCGGTTGGACGCAGTCGAGCGAGAATTACCGCAGGTCTTTAAGGGATTTGCGGGGGGTTGTCAAGCAAACGACACGGTGGGAATCCCTTTGAGACACCGATCTCGACCGTTTGGTTCCCGGCAGTTTTCCTTAGAAATTTCAATCAGTTACGGACATCACTCGCGTCCGCCGGTTTCCTCGGCGCCCGCGACCGTCGCGGCGCCCCGAGGCGTTTGCGCAACGACGCCTCCGACGGCTCTTCGCGCTCGTGTCCGACCCTTGCGCAACGTGGCATGGGTGGGCTACGTTTCCTCACTCTTTCACGATCGGGGCGTCATCGTTGCGCAGGTTTCTGGATGCGTTGGCCGACGCGGTCATCGGCGACGGTGGAGCGATCCCCGTTGGGCCCGACGAAGCGAGAACCGTGGACCGGGCGATCGAGCACATTCGCGCTCAGACGCCCGACGTGCGTCGCGGGTTTGTCGCTCTCGCATGGTTTTTCGAGTGGCTGCCCGTTTTCATGGGTGAATTCGCGCGGTTTTCCAATCTGACGCGCGAGCGCCGCCTGCGCATGCTCGAACGCTGCGAAAAGAGCGCGCTTTCGGCTCTTCGCCAGATCGCGCAGATGCTCAAGCTCGTGATCTACCTCCAGTATTACTCCGAGCCCGCCGTGGAGCGCGCGCTGGGGATCGAAGCGCCTTGCGCGTTCGACCCCGCCACGCTGGATCGGAAGCCCCGATGACGCTCACGAAGCGCGAGACGCGCGAACGGCTCTTCCACGGCGACCGTATCGCGGCCGATGTGGACGTGCGCGCCGACGTGGTCGTGATCGGCTCGGGCCCGGGCGGCGCGGCGACCGCGGATCTGCTCGGCGCGGCGGGGCTCGACGTGATCGTTTGCGAAGAAGGCGGCTGGTTCGACGAGTCGGACTACAACGGCAGCTTCCCCGACATGTCGCGCAAGCTCTATCGCGACGCGGGCGGTACCATCGCGCTCGGCCATCCGCCCATCATCATCCCGCTCGGCAAAGTCGTGGGTGGCACGGCGCACATCAACTCGGGAACCTGCTTTCGCACGCCCGACCACGTGCTGCGCAACTGGGCGCTGGTGCACGGCGTCGAGGCGATGAGCCCCGAGGACATGGCGCCGATCTTCGACGAGGTCGAGCACCGACTTTGGGTTCACGAACTGCCCCGCGAAATCCTCGGTCAAAATGCCCTCGTGGTGGAGCGCGGCGCAAAGGCGCTCGGGCTCAACTTCCGGCCGCTGCGGCACAACGGCCGCGACTGCAAGGGCTGCGGTACGTGCACCTATGGGTGCGTCGATGGCGGCAAGCAGTCGCCCGACGCCGCGTACATCCCGCATTTCGTGGGGCGCGGCGGGCGTGTTTACACGCGAACGCGGATCGAGCGGCTCGTGATGCGCGGGCGGCGCGCCGAGGGCGTCGAGGGTCGGCTGTGCGACGCACTCGGCCAGCCCACGGGTCGCCGTTTTCGCGTGCGCGCGAGGCTTGTGGTGCTCGCCGCGGGGACCATCTCGTCACCGGCTTTTCTGCTGAAAAACCGCGTGGGTCTTTCGTCGGGCGAGGTGGGAAAGAACCTCTCGATTCACCCGGCGGCGCGCGTGGCGGCGCTGATGGACGAGGAGGTGCGCGGCTGGGTCGGCGTGCCGCAGGGCAGCTACATCGACGACTTCGCCAAGGACGGCATCATGTTCGAGGGCATCTTCGTGCCCCCGGGCGTCGGCGCGGTGACGTTCCCCGAAACGGGCCCGGCGCTCAAGGACTTTCTGATGAACTACTCGCGCGTGTCGATGTACGGCGCGATGATCAGCGACACGTCGCGCGGGCGCGTCATTTACGCGCGCAAGCGCCCGATCATGCTCTATCAGATGAATCGGCTCGACGCCGAGCGCATGCTGCGCGCGACGGTCATCCTGTGCCGCATCTACGCGGCGGCGGGCGCAAAGCGCCTGTATCCCAAGATCGGGCCGATGAAAGAGATCGGCCTGAATCAGATCGACGAGATCGCGCGACGCAAGCCGCGCGCATCGGACTTCGAGATGATGGCGTTCCACCCGCTCGGCACCTGTCGAATGGGCGGCGATCCCGCGAAGAGCGTCGTCGATTCCTGGGGCAAGGTGCACGACGCCGAGGGCCTGTTCGTCATCGACGGCTCGGTGATGCCTTCGCCGTTGGGCGTCAACCCGCAGATCACGATCTTCGCCTTCGCGCATCGCGCGGCGCGGCACATCGCCGCGAATTTTTCGCGTTACGCTTGAGGCGCGATCACGGCGCCGAGCGCGCGCATCGGAATCCGTACGAGTTGCTGCGCGCCACGGGTGTCGTGCGGAAGCGGTACGACGAGCGCTGGCCCGTGCGATAGGCGTCCCATGATCCGCCGCGAATCACGCGCTCGCCGCCCGAGATCGCCCCGTGCGGGTCCTCGGTCGTCGACTTCGAGTACGCATCGGCGTCGTACCAGTCCGCCGTCCACTCGTAGATGTTTCCGCTCACGTCGCACAGGCCCAGGGCGTTTTTCGTGAATGAGCAAACGGGCGCGGTTCCCACGTGGCCGTCGGTGTAGGTTTCGAAAATCTCCCACGACGTGAATACCGCTTTCGCCGAGGTGTCGGCGTAGTTGCCGAAGCCGCTCGGGGGTGCGTCGTCGGATTCGCCCCACGGCCATTTGGTCGCCGTGCCCGCGCGCAGCGCGTATTCGAACTCGGCCTCGGTCGGCAGACGCTTGCCCTTCCACCGACAATACGCCTCGGCCTCGTACCAGCTCACGCCGTTGACCGGGTGCGCGTCGCGGTCGTCCTTGCCCCAGTTGTAGTAGCGCTCCGCCTCTTTCTCGGCGTTCACGCTCGGGATCGCGCAAACCCCCGCGCGAACGCACTCCCGATACGCGCCCACCGTCACCTCGTGCAGGTCCATCTCGAACGCCGACAGTTTTGCCTCGTGCGCCGGGCGCTCGTGAGCGGAGCACTGCGTATCACCCTCGACGCAGCCCATTCGAAACGAGCC
This sequence comes from uncultured bacterium, assembly GCA_964586775.1. Lineage (GTDB taxonomy): Bacteria > Lernaellota > Lernaellaia > JACKCT01 > JACKCT01 > JADLEX01. The sequence continues at coordinate 15,582 of CAZPJD010000038.1, forward strand.
GGCGGGGATCGCCACCATGGGGTCCTCGCCGCCGGTGCCGATGACCGGCTCGGTGGGTCCCACAAGCGGAATCGGCGTGGCCACAACCGACGAACCCGGCGCGCCCGGCTGACGCGGCGGACCCGACGCGTCGCGGTCGCTGAAATAGACGAGCGCGATGACCGCGCAAACCACGAGCGCTTCGATGAGCACGCGCACGCGCCCGGCCGACTTTTTCATCTCGAAGTCGCCCGTCTCGTCCGTGACGTCCACGTTTTTCCGCTTGGTTGTCATCGGTAGAGCGCCTCGATCACCTCGCGGTAGATTTCGTTGATCTTCTTGCGTTTCACCTTCATGGTCGGCGTCAATTCGCCGTCCTCCTGATCGAGCCGTTTGTCGAGAATCGCGAAGGTCTTGATCTGCTCCACCCGCGCCAAGTGGCGGTTGACCTCGTCCACCTCGGCGGAAACCAGTTCGCGGATGCGCTCGTGCCGCGCGAGGCTGGCGTAGGTCGTGAACGGGATGCGCTCGTCCTGCGCGAACTTCACCACGTGCTCCTCGTCGATGAGAATGAGCGCGGTGACGTACGGGCGGCGGTCGCCGATCGCGACGGCATCCTGGATGTACGGGCTCGCCTTCAGCCGGTTCTCGATGTTCTGCGGTGCGATGTTCTTGCCCGCGCTGTTGATGATGATGTCTTTCTTGCGATCGGTGATGCGCAAAAAGCCCTCGTCGTCGAATTCACCCACGTCGCCGCTCGCGAGCCAGCCGTCTTCCAGCGCGTCGCGCGTCGCCTGCGGATTCTTGAAGTAGCCGGCGAAGACGTTGCCGCCGCGCACCATGATCTCGCCGTCGGGCGCGATCCGTACCTCGCAGCCGGGAATCGGCCGACCCACGGTGCCCGGCTTGATGCGATCGGCGAAATGGATCGTCGCCGGGCCGGAGCCCTCGGTCTGGCCGTACACCTCGCGCACCCATAGCCCCATCGCGTGAAAAAACGCTAGCACCTCGGGGGCGATCGGCGCCGCGCCCGACAGCGCGAAACGCACCCGCTCCAAACCGAGCCGCTTTTTAAGCGGATGAAACACGGCGACGTGCGCGAGGGCGAACGCCGCGCGCTCGCCGAACGACGCGCCGCCGCGTTTGAGCGCCGCCTCGGCATGTCGGCGACCGGCGCGCAACGCGAGGCCGTATGCCTGGCGCTTGAACCACGTCGCCTCGCGCATGCCGATTTTCACGCGCGAATGGAACTTCTCCCAGATGCGGGGCACCGCGAAGAACACCGTGGGCGAGATCTCGCGCAGGTTCTGCGGCACCGTGTCGAGCCGCTCGGCGAAGTTGACCGTGTAGCCGAACGCGAGCTGGTTGAACGTGGTCATCACGCGCTCGGCGATGTGGCATAGCGGCAGGAACGAGAGCACCTCGTCGCCGTCGTGGATCGGATTCGCGCGGCCCAGCGACGCGCACGTCCACATGAGATTGTGGTGCGTGAGCATGGCACCCTTGGGCGGCCCCGTCGTGCCCGACGTGTAGACGATGATGGCGGTGTCGCCGGGTTCGACGGCCGCCGACGTCTTTTCGAACAGCCCCGGATGCTGCGCTTCGTGCGCGCGACCGAGTTCGAGGAAGTCGTCGAAGAACATCACCTGCGGGTCGTTCACATGACGCAGTCCCTCGCGGTCGAGCACGATGACGTTCTCGACGCGCGGCGCGCGGGCGCGGAACTCGTACCACTTGTCGAGCTGCTCCTCGTTCTCGACGAAGAAAAACCGCGCCTCGCAATGATCGACGATGTACTCCACCTGATCGGCGGCGCTCGTCACGTAGATCGCCGCGGTGATGCCGCGCAGGTGCAGCACGGCGAGGTCGATGAAAAGCCACTCCGGGCGATTCTCGGCGATCAGCGCCACGCACTCGCGTTCGCGCGCGCCCAGCGCGGCGAGCCCGTGAAAGCACGCGCGCACCTGGCGGTCGTAGTCACGCCAAGAATATTCGCGCCAGAGTCCGATTTCCTTGCGGCGCATCGCCACGCGATCACCGTATTCGCGGACGCGCGCGGCGAACGCGGCGGGGGCGGTGACGTGCTCGGGCTCGATGTCGCCGGCGACCGAACTCACGGATGGGGCTCCGAATGCGTAGGAAGGGTTTTCATACCCGCCGCGCCCCGACTTGTCGAGCGGCGCATGTCGATTGGATCGGGTGCCACATTTTCGGCCGAGGCACGAGGCCGAAGATGTGCCGAGAGCGTCCGCACACCTTCCCCGGCCTGGTGGCCGGTGAAAGTGTGGCACCCGGTGGTGGAGTGACGGGAACTGCCCGAGAGTGGGGTGATGGGAACTGCCCGAGAGTGGGGTGCCACATTTTCGGCCGAGGAACGAGGCCGAAGATGTGCCGAGATCGTCCGCACACCTTCCTCGGCCCGATGGCCGGTGAAAGCGTGGCACCCGGCGATGGCGGTGCCGCGACGCGCACACTCCATCTCGCGCCCCGCCGCGAAATGCGGTAAACGACCCGTCATGCGAAAGGTGCTTACATGGGGCGTCGTGCTCGCGCTGGTTGCCTTGTGCGCGTGCGCGCGCACCGAGCCGCCAGCGTCGCGCATGCCCACCGTGACCGGCGACGCGTTCGCGTGCCAGGTCGAGATCCGCGCCGAGACCTCGATGGCCGGACGGCGCGACGTGTACCGCGTCGTGAGCGCGATGCGTTACGTCGCCGGGCCTGTGAAGACCGTTCGCGTGCTCTCGCGCGAGGCGAAGGCGTATCGCGGCGATGACGACGCGCGGCCCTTCGCCGCGACGCCGGGCGCGTCGTCGCCGGTGGGGACCGCCGCGCCGGAAAACGGCGTGGACGACGCGCGCGCGGTCGAACTCGCCGCCGACGGCCACGCCCTCTACGTTGCGGCGCTCGAACGCCGATCGAAGCGTGAATCGAATTTTCCCGTGCGTCTCGCGTCGCCGGACGGCAAGGTGCGCGACGTCGTTCTAAAGAAGGCCGCCGAGACGCCGGAAGGCTCGTGGTCGGGCGACGGGGCCGACGCCGCCACCGGCGATGGCGCGAAGCCAATCATGGCCGACGCGCCGACGCTGCGCGTGCCCGCCGAGGTCGTCGCGGGTGTTCGCGCCGTGACCCTCGCCGTAACGAGCGACGCATCGGCGCAGCTTCGCGTCGCCGTCGACTTCGACTGGCCCGCGCTGGGCGACGCGCCGTCGCGCTTCGAGATGCGCGTCGGCCCCGCCCTCGCCGCGCAATAAGCGGCAGTTCCTGCCGCGTTTGAGGCGCGCGGCGATTCGTGTTATGCGAACGGGCGATTTCGGTTTTTCCATTGGACGGATGGGACGGGGTGATGACGCCGGATTGGGATGAAGACGTTTCGCAGACGGTGCGCGAGAAGTTTGAATGGCTCGCGGCGAAGATTCCCGGGCTCGCCGAATACCGCGGCCGGCAGGGCCTGCGCGATCAGGACCGCCTGATTCGCGAGGCGGCGGCCGATCGGCTCGTCGGGCTGCGCCGCCACATCGACGGCGTGAAAGCCGACCTGCTCAACTTTGGCGGGCTGTCTTGGCTCGACGACCTCGACGCGCTGGGCGGCAAGCTCGACGCGCTCGCGGGTTCGTTGCGCGCGGCGACCGCGGGATTCGGCGGGCAGATCGCGGCGAACCCGGTCACGCGCGAAAAACTCGAAGCGATCATCGCGCACGATCGCGACTTGATGGAGCAGATCGAAAAGGCGAGCGCGCCGCCCGAATCGGGCGAGCAGGACGCCGCCGCGCGCGTGGCCGCCCTGCGCGACAACGTCGCCGCCCTCGACCGGCTCGTGGCCGCGCGAAAAAACCTCTGGAACACGTTGGGCTGACGAGATGGCGATCCTCGACCTCATCGAATGGACGACGCAGTCGGCGGAGGATCTGGTCTTCCGCTTCATCCCTCCGAGCGCGACGGGCATCCGCCTCGGCGCGCAGCTCGTGGTGCGCGAGGCGCAGGCCGCGGTCTTCATGCGCGACGGGCAGACGCTCGACATCTTCGGTCCCGGCCGCCACACCCTCTCGACGCTCAACCTTCCGCTCGTCGGGCGGCTGCTGGGCAAGGTCTTTGGCGGGGCGACGCCGTTTCACGCCGAGGTCGTCTTCGTCTCGACGCGACTCGTGACCGACGTGAAGTGGGGAACGCGCTCGCCGGTGCCCATGCGCGACGCCGAGCTCGGGCTCGTGCGGGTGCGCGCGTTCGGTTCGTCGAGCATGCGCGTCGTCGATCCCGGCCTTTTCGCGAACACCGTCGTCGCGCAGCGCTCGCGGTTCACGACCGCCGACATCGTGGAGTTTCTGAAGGACGCGATCATCGCCCGCCTCGCCGACGTGCTGGGCGAGAACATGAAGTCGATCTTCGACCTCGCCTCGCTCTACGACGAAATCTCCGCCGCCGCGAAGGTGCGCACGAAGGTCGATTTCGAAAAGCTCGGCCTCGAGCTCGTGGATTTTTACATCAACGCCGTCACGCCGCCCGAAGAAGTGCAAAAGAAGATCGATGAGCGCGCGGGCATGGCGGCGCTGGGCGACATGAACCGCTACACGCAGTACAAAGCCGCCGAGGCCCTCGGGGCCGCCGCGTCGAACCCGGGCGGAGGCGGCCTCGCGGGCGCGGGCGTCGGGCTCGCGCTCGGCGTCGAAATGGCCAAGTCGCTGAGTGGCGCGATGAGCCCCGCGCCGGTCGCGCCCACCGCACAGGCGGCCCCCGCCGGGCCGACCGTCGCGTGCGCCGCGTGCGGCGCGGCCTGCCCCGCCGCCGCGAATTTCTGCGCGCAGTGCGGTGCGAAGCTCGCCAAGAGCGCGTTTTGCACGCAGTGCGGCGCGGCGATCCCCGCGGGCGCGAAGTTTTGCCCGGGCTGCGGACAGAAGACGGCTTGATCGCGGACACGGACCAACCCATTCATCTCTCGGTCGTGATCCCGGCCTACAACGAGGCCGAGCGTCTGCCCGCCACGCTCGACGCGATCCGCGCATTCGCCGACCGCTCGCGCGACGCGATCGAGGTGATCGTCGTCGACGACGGCAGCCACGACGAGACGTCGTCGGTGGCGCGCGCCAAGGGCATCGACTGGCCCGCCCTGCACGCCCTGCGTTTCGAACAAAACCGGGGCAAGGGCGACGCCGTGCGACGGGGCATCGAGCAGGCGCGCGGCGAGATCGTTTTATTCTTCGACGCCGATTCTTCCACGCCCATCGACGAAATCGAAAAGCTGCGCCCGCACTTCGACGCCGGGGCCGACATCGTGATCGGCAGCCGCGCCCTGCCCGATTCGGATATCCGCGTGCGTCAGCCGTGGTATCGCGAAAACATGGGCCGCGTCTTCAACGTCTTCGTGCAGGCGTTCGTCATGCGCGGCGTGATCGACACGCAGTGCGGATTCAAGGCGTTTCGCCGCGAGGCCGCGCGCCGGGTCTTCGCGCTGCAGCGTCTCGCGGGCTTCGCGTTCGACGTCGAGTTGCTTTTCATCGCGCGCAAACTCGGCTATCAGATCCGCGAGGTCCCCATCGTGTGGAACAACTCGGCGAAAAGCCGGGTGAATCCCGTGTGGGATTCCTCGCGCATGTTCCTCGATCTGCTGCGGATCCGGTGGAACGACTGGCGCGGGCGCTATCGCGCGCTCGGGGAGCGGACTTGAAAGTCAAGTGGAGTTGGCTGGGGCTGACGCCCTACGATCAGGCGTTCGAGCTGATGTCGGGCCTGAAGGCCGATGTCGTCGGCGGGCGCGAGTCGGAATACCTGCTCTTTCTCGAACACCCCAACGTCATCACGCAGGGCAAAAACGAGCCCGACGGCAGCGGTCTGATCTCGGCGGCGGATCACATCGAGCGCGCGGGGTTCCAGTTGGTGAAGGCCGACCGCGGCGGCAAGACGACGCTGCACAACCCCGGCCAGCTCGTCGGCTACCTCGTCTTCGATCTCAGGCGCAACAAGTACCGGCTGAAGCCCTTTGTGGAGCTGGTCGCGAAGACCATCGTCGAGGTGCTGGGCACCTACGATCTGGCCGCGCACTACTCCCACGACGAGCCGGGAATCTACGTCAACAACTCGAAGATCGGCTTCATCGGCCTCAACGCGCAGGACAACGTGACGACGCACGGCTTCGCGCTCAACGTGCGCAACGACCTCAAACCCTTCGCGCACATCGTCCCGTGCGGCAACGTCAACCAGCCCATCACCTCGCTGCACGACCTGCTCGACGGCCACACGTCGGTCTACGACGTGTACTGGCGCTTCGTCACCGTTTTCGAGCACTTCGCGCAATGCGAGATGGAAGAGGTCGAGACCGACGACCTCCTCCCGGCCTGACATGCTGTTTCGCTACCTGCTGCCCGGCCTGCTCCAGCTCGCGGCGATATTGGTCGCGCCGCCTCTCGTCGCTTCCATCGTGCTTGCGCTGCGCGGCAAGGCCGGCGACCGCCGCGCGGCGTGGATCGTCTGCGCCGCGCTCTTCGCCCTCGTTCAGGCGGGACTGGTGATCGACAAGGGATTCCCGTTCCTGTTCGGCAACATCTACCTCATGGCGTCGATGGACCCGAAGTGGTTTATCGCCGTGCCGATCGGCCTCGCGCTCGACGGCTTGTGGCTATGGCGCAGCACGGTGCTCGCCGCGCGCTGGAGCGCGAGGTGGCGCGGGAAAGAGTCGCGATCGGTCGAGGGCGCCAACGGTTGAATTGGCGTTTTTCGCGCCGGTCTTTGCTTGACAGCGGTGGGCAAATCGCCTATATCGAGCGGCCTGTTACGGGCCGTTTTGCCCGCAGCGCGTGATTTTATCCCGTCAAGGGTCACGAACATGTTGAAGACGTACAGCGCCAAACCCGGCGAAGTGGAGCGGAATTGGGTCCTGATCGACCTCGATGGTCAGGTTCTGGGCCGCGTCGCCACCACCATCGCCGATCTGCTCCGGGGCAAGACCAAGCCCGAATTCACGCCGCACGTGGACTGCGGGGATTTCGTCGTCGCGATCAACGCGGCCAAGGTCAAGCTGACCGGCAACAAGCTCGAGCAGAAGACCTACTACCGCCACTCGGGTTACCTGGGACACCTCAAGAGCGAGTCCGCCAAGGACCTGCTGTCGCGCAAGCCCGAAGAGGTCCTGCGCCAGGCCGTGCGCGGCATGCTGCCCAAGACCGACCTCGGCAAGAACCTGCTCAAGAAACTCAAGATCTACTCCGGCCCCGAGCATCCGCATACCGCTCAGCAGCCGGTCACCCGCGCGCCCAAATCGTGATTCGAGGAACGATATGAACGACACGCCGGAAAGCACCACCGAAGTCCGCCCCCGCGAAGTCGCCCCCGAGGCGCCCGGTCGCGTGCAGCTCGCGCCGCCGCCCGAGGGCCAGAAGTTCCGCGCCACGGGCCGTCGCAAGACCTCGGTCGCGCGCGTCTACCTCGTGCGCGGCAAGGGCGAGATCTT
>CAZPJD010000039.1:0-9755 GCA_964586775.1 uncultured bacterium
GCACCTCGGTCAGCGTGAAGCCCGACCGCGCCCCGCTCGATTTTCGTTTCATCCGTTTGCGTTCCATGGCACTCACCTCCCGGGCCGTCCTCTAGAAGTACGGCACCCAGGGATCCGAAGGATTCTGTCCGCTCCACCGCATCGAGGTGATCCGTCCCGTGGACAGGATCTGAACCGCGCGATTGCGATCGCGCGACGTGGATGACGCATCCGTCTTGGAAAGCAGATAGACCGATCCGGGGTTCAGGGCCTCGCCGTTGGGCCGGAACGTGCAGCTCGGCGGATTCCCGCCGCCCGTGAGCATCACGCCGGCGCTGATCGCCCCGCCGCCGACCCCGGCCTCGGAGGTCGAGTTGAACTGCACGCCCGCCGCGAGCTCGCCCAGCGTCACCGTCTTCTCCAGATCGTAGATCTGCGGGCCGTCCGCGTCGGCATCGACGTAAACCGAGTACGAGTGCCCGGTCAGGTCGAAACTCACAATCACGTTCGACGCCCGGTCCACAGCCAGCGAACGCGCGAGACGCAGGTCCTGCGCCACGATCCGCGCCGCATTGTTGACCTGCATAATCGACTGCCAGGCCCGAAACGCCGGAATCGACACGACCATCGCGCCCATGACCGCGATCGCGACCACAAGCTCGATCACCGTGAATCCCGGGCTGTTTCGTCCATGCGTCATGGGCCAATCCCTTCGGATGCTTCGTTCCCGGGCTTGTGTGCTGCAAGGCCCGTGCCCGAAAAAAAGCCATAAAACGCTTACGGTTCACGAGCTTCTGTTTCTTTGGCATTTCGATTCGTAATCCCTGCCCACGATTCGTGATGTCATCCTTTTCGGCAGGTTCGAGCGAGGACTGAGGGGGAATCGGGCGGGAGTGTGCGGGAGATGCCGGGATCGAAAGAGAAGCCGGCAGGAGCGCGGTGCTTGCAATGCCTACACGCGGAAAAGCAGTCCGCCCGGCCGGGTTGCCAAGGCGTCGTGGACGGTGATTCCCCCCTGCCATTTCCCGCTCGCGCCCTGAAAACGATGCTGAAGCCCTTTCAGACGCTTGCCGTATCGAGCGACGATCTGCTCATAGCCGGGGCGAACGTGGATATTTGCGATATGGCCCGTGCAATAGTTGTGAACCGCCATGGGAAACAAGAGCGCGGAGCAAACGAGATCGGCGATTTGAAGTCCTACATGGTTGTCGCTGTGACCGAAGGTGGGCATTTCGAGGATGCGATCGAACGGATCTCCTGCCGCACGGAACTTCTGGGTGAAGATCGAATGGGAGACGTTCGCATTTTGCGTCTTGCGCCGACTGTCCGCGATGACGAATCCGGCCGCGCTGTTCGTTGCGAGCAGACTCTGAAATGAAACGCAGACGGATTGAATCGAGAACGTGTATACGGCCGTGCCGTCGAACGGAACTCCGATACCCTTGATCCACGCTCGCCCGAAGATGCGGGCATCGAATCGCTCCAGCAGGGCAATCACCCGATCCAGAAATCCGATCGCATGTGCCCTCTCGACCGCTGTGCCGACAGCGATGTCGCGCCTCAGTTCGGATCCTTTGACTTCGTGACGAATGCTGTCCAAAAACGGCGGATGCATCGCCGTCAAAGCGGGGAAAAATCTTCGCTTTAAGCGGAGGAAGTCCATCGTCGCCTGACTCAGATTGGCGGCCGGAAAGGCAACGGCGGCAAGGACGAAAACCGGTTGGATCGGAGAAGTCGGTGCGGGAAGCGTGCCCGTGCAACCCGCCTCGTCGACGTAGCAGAGATACATTCGCGGAATCCGCGTAGAAATGAGCGACGGTCGCCGAAGCGACCGTCGGACCCGCCGCCCGGACGGAAACCACCCGGTTCGGCATTCGAGAAGTTCTAAATGCAGGATACAGGGCGCTTGGGGCGGGGTCAAGCGCGAAATGCGTCTTGCCATTCGGCTCGCGATAGCAAGCGTGAGGCGCCCACCTTTCGTTCGGCGCGGTTGCCAGTTCGCCGCCGTGCGTGTTAAACGCCGCCAAGACCATCGGCACGGGCGGAACCGGGAGGCGCGGCATGACCAGCGGCGCGATTTGGCCGGCGATCATCGGCATCGGCGGGGCCTCGGGCGCGGGAGCGCTCTCGATCCTGTTCTTCGCGCTGCTCGGCCTGATCGCGCTCGTGGTCGTCATGGGCGTGCTCATTACGCTCTTTCGCCAGCTTCCGTTGTGGCTGTTCGATTCCTGGCCCCATCTGGTCGGAATCGGCGCTGGCATCGCGGTGTACCTCGCCGGTCGAAACTGGATGGCGGCGCTCGCCTTCGCGGGGGCGGGGATCGGTTTCGGCTTTTTCTGGACGGCGCTGGTGGAACGGCAGGCGCGGCGCGGCAGCGGCTTCGCGGGACGGGTCCACAATCGGCTGCTCAAACACGCGAGCCGCTGATCCTGTCTTCATTTGGGCGGTCTTTACCCAAGGACGATGCGAAATGAACCTTCATGAACAATCGCGCGACCGGCGACGAATCGCGATGGCGTTCGTCGTCGTCGGCGCGCTCCTCGCGACGGCGCTTTCGTCTTGCTCGCGTCCCGAGCCCGCGCCGTTTTCGATGTACGAAAACATCCCGGCGATCGAACTGTCGCAGGGCGACCTCGCCCACGTGCGCGAAATCGCCGCCGCCGCCATCGCGGGCAAGCCGCACGAGAAAAAGACCGATGCGCACCGCCTGATCTACCATCCCGAGCACCGGGGCGTTTTCGTTTCGGTGGTCTTCCCCAACGAACGAGCCAAGACGGCCTTCGGGTTCGGTGAGTCGCTCGAAGCCGCGACGGTTCACGCGGGGCAGTTGCTGGCGCGCATGTGCCAGCCGCACGAACTCGAAAATCCGCGCCTGCGCATCGACGTGGTCAACACCACGTCGGCCGCCAAGACGGCGCGCTTCGACAAAAAGTGGAAGTGGGATCAGGCGCGCGAGGGCCTGATCTTCAATACCGATCCGCTCATCCCCGTCCTGCCCGGCGAGCTGCTGGGCTACGAGATCTTCACCGAAGAGGGCAATTACAAGGCCGCCGGAATGAAGCGCCTCGTCAAGCAGCGCGTGCTCGGCGATGTGGTGCGAGACAAGTTCCAGGAGGATCAGGACGCGACGTTCGTGCAGTTCACCACGCGCAGCGTCATCGACGGCCCCGCCGGCGAGGTCGTGCCGCTCCTCGGCGTGAACCGTCACGACATGCCCGTCACGCCCGAAACCATCCGCGCGGCCATCGACGCGGGCGTGGACTACGTCGTGCGCGGCATGGACGCGAAGACCGGCAAATTCGGATACCGTTACTATCCGCAGCGCGATCTGGAGTCGTCGTCCTACAACCCGCTGCGCCACGCCGGCGCGGTGTGGGCGCTATGGCGTGTCTTCGAGGCCACGCAGAACGCGGCCGTGCGCGACGCCGCCGATGCGGGCATGCGCTGGATGCTCGATCAGATGGATGGCCCGACCGAGACCGACAAGGCCGCGGGGGCCGACTTCGTCGCGTTGGTGGATCGCGAGGACGGCGAGGCGAAGACGGGCGCGGCGGGCATCGCGCTGCTCGCCCTCACCACGCACGCCCGCGTGACCGGCGATCGGGCGCATCTCGACACGATGCGCGGTCTGGCGCGATTTATCCGCTTCAGCGTTGGGCCTGACGGCAAGCTCGTCGAGAAGTATTTTTACAAGCCGAAGAAGTCGAAAGAATTCGACTACCCCTACTACCCGTCCGAGTGCGCCGCGGGGCTGCTCGCGCTGAACGCGCTCGATCCCGATCCCGCCCTCGTCGATCTCGCCAAAACGTTGCTCGAATACCAGCGCACCGTGCGAGACGCGGGCAAGATGGCGGCCGATATCCAGCAGGACCAGTGGTACATCCTCGCCATCGAGAACCTGCCCGGCGCGAAGATCGACGACCCGCTCGTCGCCCATGCGTTCTTCATCGGCGACAGCATGGTCTCGAAGCAGAACACCACCGGCGCGTCGATCGACGTCATCGGCGGCCACGCGAAGAATCCGTCGGCCTCGGCCACCGCGTCGCGCTCCGAGGGCACGAGTGCGCTGGCCCGAATCGCCGCACGTCTCGGCGACGCCGCGCTCGCCGAAAGGTACCGCAAGGCATCGATTCTGGCGGCGGGGTTGCAACTGCGTTCGCAGTATACGAACGACAACGTGATGTTCTTCCCGACGCCAAAAAAGGCGTTGGGCGGCTTCATGGAATCGTTCACGAACCCGACGATCCAGATCGACTACGTGCAGCACAATTTGTGCGCCCTCGTCGACACGCTCGCCCTCATGACGGCTGGCGCGGCGAATTGACCCGCGCGCCCGCGCGTGGCAGGACCGAGCGTCTCGTGTAAGATCCGCCTTGCCGGCCGAGTGGGCCTGCGGCGGGACGCATGAGCGAAGCATCTTCCACCAGTCCGGAATCCCATCCGGTTTCGACGGACCGCATCGCGGCCTTTAAGCACTTCGTCGATCGGGTGCTCGACTGGACGCGCACCGACCTGCCGCGCGCCGAATATCTCGAAAACGTCTGTCGCCTGCTCGTTCGGACGCTGCGCTGCGACGACGTCGAGATGCGCGTGCTCGACCACGGCCAGTTGATCCGCGCGCGGCGATCCGCCACGGACGTCCACGCGACGATCGAGCTGCGTCCCTCCGTCCGCGACGAGTCGGGAGCGCGTTTGGCGGTGATCGACGCCGACCCGCCGCTGTTGGCCGATCTCGCGCGCGGGCGTTTTGATCCGTCGTCGCCAATCTTCACCCCGGGCGGCGGACTACGACTCGACGCGCAAAGGCTCGACGAATCCTGGCTGCCGGGTCCCGATCGAGAGCGACTGCTGGCGGGTGCGAACGGCCCGAACGCGGCGGTCGCGTGGATGCCGATGTCGCTCGACGGCAAGCCCCTCGGCTTCCTTCGCGCGGCGTGGCGGCTCGACCCCGGGTCGTTCGACGCCGACGTGGAGTTCGCCGGGGAGCTGGCATCCACGCTTGCGCGATGCCTCGGCCAGCGTCGCGGCGTCATCGCCCTGCGCGAACGCGTGAAGGAACTCGTGTGCCTCTACGCCATCTCGCGTCTGATCGAGCAGCGCGACCTCGAAACTGCCGACATCCTGCGTCAGGTCGCCGACGTGCTCCCGCCCGCCTGGCAGTATCCGGAGATCACGACGGCCCGGTTGCTGCTCGACGACGAAGCCTTCGCGTCCACGCCGTTCGGCGAGGGGGCCGACGCGCTGCGTTCCGACATCTGGGCGGCGGGGCGACGGCGCGGGCGTGTCGAGGTCTTCTACACGCAGTCGCGCCCGGCGCTCGACGAAGGCCCGTTTCTGCGCGAGGAGCGCCATCTGCTCGACGCCGTGGCCCGGCAGATCGGGCTGGTCGTCGAAGAGCGGCAGGCGCGCGCGGAACGCACCTCGCTGCACGACCAGCTCGCGCACTCCGACCGGCTCGCGACGATCGGCCAGATCGCGGCGGGTATGGCGCACGAACTCAATCAGCCGCTCGGCAACATCCTGGGCTTTGCGCAGCTTGCGCGTAAAACGCCCGACCTGCCGCCGGACGCGGTTTCCGACATCGAGCGAATCGTCATGGCCGCGCTGCACATGCGCGAGGTCGTGCGCAAGCTGCTCATCTTCGCGCGAAAGGCGCCGATCCATCGCGTCGCGACGAACCTGAACACCGCCGTCGAGGAGGCGCTGTTCTTTTTGGAGTGGAGCTGCTCGCGCGAAGGCGTGAGCGTCGTTCGCAAACTGGCCGATGACCCGCCGAATGTCCTCGCCGATCCGTCGCAGCTGCGGCAGATCGTCGTCAACCTCGTCATGAACGCGACGCAGGCCATGCCCGGCGGCGGCACGGTGTTCGTCGAGACGCGACCACACGATGACGGCGTCATGCTCGCGGTGCAGGACACGGGGCACGGCATGAGCGACGACGACCTTGCGCGCGTCTTCGAGCCGTTTTTCACGACCAAGGACGAGAACGAGGGCACCGGCCTCGGCCTCGCGGTGGTGCAGGGCATTGTGCAGTCGCACGACGGCACGATCCGCGTCGAAAGTCGCGAGGGCGCCGGGACGCGCTTCGAGATTCACCTGCCCGCCGAGCGGCGGTCGCGGCGGCGAAACGGGACCTGAGATGACGAAGACGCCGAACGCATCGACGATTCTGGTGGTGGACGACGCACCCGACACGCTGGAGGTGATCGAGCGCAACCTGCGCGCGGGCGGCTACCGCGTCCTCGCGTGTGCGCGCGTCGCCGACGCGCTCGACGTGCTCGATCGCGAGTCGGTCGATCTCGTCGTCACCGATTGGAAGATGCCCGGCGCGTCGGGTCTCGATCTCGTCCGGCACATCCGCGAGAACCGCGACGACACCGAGGTCATGATGATCACCGGCTATGCGTCCATCGAGGGCGCGGTCAAGGCGGTCAAGCTCGGCGCGGGGGAATATCTCGCCAAGCCCTTTACCGACGACGAACTGCTCGGCGCGGTGGCGCGGCTTCTCGACAAGCTGAACCTGCGCCGGGCGGGAAGGGTCGAGGCGGCGACGTTGCGCCACCTGCGCCACGGCCTCTTCGGCGACTCCCCCGCGATCCGGCGCGTGCTCGCCGATGTGGCCAAGGCCGTGACCTCGACCGCCACGGTGCTCATCGCCGGCGAGAGCGGCACGGGCAAGGAACTCGTCGCCCGGGCAATCCACTACAACAGCCCGCGCTCGTCGGGCCCATTCGCCCCGGTCAACTGCGCGGGCATCCCTGAAGGGCTTCTCGAAAGCGAACTCTTCGGCCACGTCAAGGGCGCGTTCACCGGCGCCATCGAGTCGCGCGCGGGTTTTTTTCAGACCGCCGACGGCGGCACGATCTTTCTCGACGAGATCAGCGAGATTCCGGTCGCCATGCAGGTCAAGCTCCTGCGCGTGTTGCAGGAGAAAGAGGTGTGCATGGTCGGCTCGACGCGCCCGCGCCGCATCGACATCCGAATCCTCGCGTCGACCAACAAGGACCTCGTCCAGCTCGTGAAGCAGGGGGCGTTTCGAGAGGATCTGTATTTTCGGCTCAACGTCCTGACGATCGAGGTGCCGCCCCTGCGCGAACGGGGCGACGACATTCTGATGCTCGCCCGGCACTTCGCCGAAAAATTCGCCCGCGAAATGGGGAGAAACACCCCAATGTTCGACGATGCCGCCCTCGAAGCGATTCGGTCTTACGCTTGGCCGGGCAACGTGCGCGAACTCGAAAACGCGGTTCAGCGGGTGGTGGTGATGGCCGAGGGACCGCGCATCGGCGTCGCGGATCTGCCCGAAATCATGCACTTTTCCGTCGCACGGCCTGCTGGCCCCCTCGTGTCGCTGGCGGAAAACGAGGAACGCCACATCCGCGCCGTGCTCGCCGCGACGGGCGGAAACAAAACCCGCGCCGCGCAAATTCTCGGCATCGACCGAAAGACCCTTCGCGAAAAAACCAAGCGTTTCGACCCCGAAAACTGACAATACGAAGTGGGGCAAAATGCCCCGACGGGGAATTACGCCCCTATTAGTGGACCTTCTGATTCGTCCACCGCGTTCCCTTTGACTTCGGGAGATCGTTCGTAAGTATTTGTAAATACTGATATATATTTGAATTTTCGGCGACCCGGCGCAAATTTCCCCGGTTGGCACCCTGTTTGCGTTAGTGGCTCCGTGGAATTGAACCTCGGCTTTTCCCGAGTCCAACGGAGTCGATCATGGTCACCAGCCCCAAAGAGTTCGATCCCTCGCTCGCCCCCAAACCCGCCTTCGCGCCGCAGCCGGAAGCCGTGTCCGCGCTCGGCCTGTGCGCGAACTGCCGTCATCAGGCGTCGTGCATGAACCGCGCGCGCGCCGAAGGCCCCGTCGCGTTTTGCGAGGATCACGAGACCGACATCGTCCTGCGCGCGATCGTGGATACCCCCATCTTCACGCACGTCGATCCCACACCCGCCGCCCGCACGGGGCTGTGCGTCAACTGCGATTATCGCGACACCTGCTCGCATCCGCGCGCCGAAGGCGGCGTGTGGCGCTGCGAGGACTACCGGTAGAGCGACGCCGCGCGCGAAATCGCGAAGCGACGACCAAACGAAGATCGGGAGACGATCAGGAGACGATCATGGTTCACAACGCCATCCCAACGCCGGTCGCGCCCGTCGCCCGCCTGCGCGGAACGACCGCGCCGCGCAAGGACGCGCCCCGGCTTTTCGACAACGTCATCCATCAGTTCAACAAGGCCGCGGAGGTGATGGGCCTCGATCCCAACATCCGCAAGATTCTGGAAACGACCACCAACGAGATCGTCTTCCACTTCCCCGTGAAGATGGACGACGGCAACGTCGAGGTCTTCACCGGCTACCGCGTGCAGCACAACAACGCGCTCGGGCCATACAAGGGCGGGCTGCGTTTTCATCCGTCGGTCAGCCTCGACGAGGTGCGCGCGTTGGCCGCGTGGATGACGTGGAAGTGCGCGATCGCGCGGATTCCCTTTGGTGGCGCGAAGGGCGGCATCCAGATCGAGCCCGCGCGCTACAGCCGTTCGGAACTCGAGCGCATCACGCGGCGCTTCACTTACGCGCTCGGCAGCTCCATCGGGCCCGAATACGACATCCCCGCGCCCGACGTGAACACCAACGCCCAGATCATGGCG
This sequence comes from uncultured bacterium, assembly GCA_964586775.1. Classification (GTDB taxonomy): domain Bacteria; phylum Lernaellota; class Lernaellaia; order JACKCT01; family JACKCT01; genus JADLEX01. The sequence continues at coordinate 8,637 of CAZPJD010000039.1, forward strand.
TGGATTCTCGACACGTATGAAACGACGATCCCGCCGCAGGAGCGCGCGCGCAGCTCACACGTCGTGACCGGCAAGCCCGTCGAATCGGGCGGAAGCCTCGGCCGCGAAAAGGCCACGGCGCAGGGGCTCGTGTTCCTCGTGGAACAGTGGGCGAAAGACCGCGGCGTCGATCTCGCCTCCACGACGCACTTCGTCCAGGGATTCGGCAACGTGGGGTCGTGGTCGGCGCGCCTGATGAAACCGCTGGGCTCGCGGCTGGTGGCGGCCGAGGACGCGACGGGCGCGATCGCGAACGCCGACGGCATCGACGTGGACGCGCTGCTGGCGCACGTGCGCGAGCGCGGCGGCGTGGCGGGCTTTGCCGGCGCCGAGCCGGTGGATCACCGCACCTTCATGGCGACGCGGGCCGATATCTTCATCCCCGCGGCGCTGGAGAACCAGATCACCGCGCGCACCGCCGGCGGCCTTCGCGTGCGTCTGGTGGCCGAGGGCGCGAACGGCCCGACGGACCCCGACGGCGACGCGATCCTGCGAGAGCGCGGCATCGACGTGCTGCCCGACATTTTGTGCAACGCGGGCGGCGTGATCGTCAGCTATTTCGAGTGGCTGCAAAACAAGCGCAGCGAGGCGTGGGAACTCGACGAGGTGGACGCCAAGCTGCACAAGAAGATCGTCGCGGCTTACGAGCGCGTGCGCGAGATGGCGGCGCGGTATTCCACCGATCCGCGAACGGCGGCGCAGATCGTGGCGCTCGAGCATCTGCAGGCCGTCTACCGGGAGCGCGGCATCTTTCCGTGATCGCCCGCCACGCGCACAAATAGAGAACGCCGCCCCGGATTCGGAGCGGCGTTCGATCGTTTCGCGAAAAGGATTCGGTTTAGCGCTTGCTGAACTGGAAGCGCTTGCGGGCGCCCGCCTGTCCGTACTTCTTGCGCTCGACCTCGCGGGCGTCGCGGGTCAGGAAGCCGGCCTTCTTGAGGATCGGGCGAAGGTCCTTGTTGAACTCGCACAGCGCGCGCGAGATGGCGTGGCGGATCGCGCCCGCCTGGCCGGTCAGGCCGCCGCCCGCCACGTTGGCGTGCACGTCGACCACCGATCCCGCGCCGGTGAGTTCGAGCG
>CAZPJD010000040.1:0-4362 GCA_964586775.1 uncultured bacterium
AGGACCTGCTCGGCCCACACGGCGAAGGCGGCTCCGTCCATGGGGCCGTCCAGGACCCACGGCGCCTGCGCGCCGTTACGGCCCTTCGCCACCGGACGCGGCCCAATCGAATGTCCGGTCGATTCAGCTCGGCCGGCCGGAGCGTCTTTTTTTTTAAAGGCAGGTCCGTCCTCTGAAGTACGTAATGGTCTAGAACTGCTCTTCCACGTCGCCGTCGCCCATCTGCGCGCGGTTGAGAAAACGCGTGTGTCGGCCGTCGAAGATGAGCTTCGCCGTGCCGATCGGGCCGTTGCGGTGCTTACCGATGATGATTTCCGCAATGCCCGGTTCGGGCGAGTCCTCGTTGTAAAAGTCGTCGCGGTAGATGAACAGGATCATGTCCGCGTCCTGTTCCAGCGCGCCGGATTCGCGCAGGTCGGCGGGGCGCGGGCGCTTGTTGTCGCGCTGCTCGACCATGCGGTTGAGCTGGGCGAGGGCGATGACGGGAATCTCCATTTCCTTCGCGAGGATCTTCAGGTTGCGGCTGATCTGGGCGATCTCCTGCTCGCGGCTCTGCACGTTTTTGTTCGCGCGCATGAGCTGGATGTAGTCGATGCACACCATGTCGAGGCCCTTTTCGGCCTTGAGGCGCCGCGCCTTCATCCGCACGTCCTGCACCGACAGGTTCGCCGTGTCGTCGATGTGCAGCCGGCTCGTGTAGAGCGTCTGCGCGGCCTCGATGAGCTGCGGGAAGTGCATCTCGATGCGCTCGGGGCTGCGCATGTCGGCCATATCCACGCCCGCAAGCGAACAAATGAGACGCAGTCCGAGCTGCGCGCGCGGCATTTCCATCGAGAAAAAGAGCACGGTCTTGCCGCCGCCGGCCTCGGACGCCGCGAACTGCGCGACGTTGAGCGCGAACGACGTCTTGCCCATGCCCGGGCGCGCGGCGCAGATGACGAGGTCGCCCTTCTGGAATCCGTTAGTGTAACGGTCGAGGTCCCAGAATCCCGACGCGACGCCCGAGTGGATCTCGCCGCTCTCGGCGATCTTCGACAGGTGCCCGATGGTTTCGCGGATGATGATGTCGAGCGGGACGACGGCTTCCTCGGCGGTCTGCGTGGCCACCTCGAGCACGGAAGCCACCGCCTGGTCGACGATCTCGTCCACCTCGTCGGAAGGGTTGTACGACTGCGCGAGGATCTCGTGCGAGACGGCAATGAGGCGGCGCAGGATCGCCTTTTCGACGACGATCTGCGCATAGCCCGCGATATTGGCCGAGGTCGCCGTGACGTCCATCAACCGGTCGATGAAGACCAGACCGCCGATCTCCTCGAGTTGATTCTTCGAACGCAGTTTTTCGGCGAGCGTGATGGGGTCGATGGGCGAGCGGGCGCGGTACAAATCGACCATCGCCGAGAAGACGAGCCGGTGGGCGGTGCGGTAGAAGTGCTCGTCGCGAAGCTGCGTGCCGATCTGGTCGAGGGCCGCGGCGCGCATCAGGATGCCCGCGAGGATGGCGAGCTCCGCGTCGTCGGAGTGCGGCGGTTCGCGCGTCAGGACATCGGCTTCGGCCATGCGCAATCCCCCGCGACGCGGTCCGCGCCCTCGCCGCGTGCCTTCGGCGTCGGGCGGGCATCGGGCGGCCCGCGCCGCCCGGTACCGGTTCGAAAGACGCCCGGGGGCGTCCTTACTCCTTGACCACCCACACCTTGGCGACGGCGGTGACTTCGTAGCCGAGCTTCACCGGCACGTCGAAGACGCCCGTGCGCTTGATGGGCTCGTCGAGCACGATGCGGCGCTTGTCGACGTCCACGTCCTGCGCCGTGAGCGCGTCGTGGATGTCGCGGCTGGTGACCGAACCGTAGAGCTTGTCTTCCTCGCCGACCTTGGCGCCGATCGTGAGCTGGAGCGTCTCGATCTTGCGCTTGAGGCTCTCGGCGGCGGACACGGCCTTGCGGCGGCGGTTCTCGGCGAGGCGCTTCTGGTGCGAAAGCTGCTTGAGCGAACGCTCGGTGGCGGCGACGGCCAGGCTGCGCGGAATGAGAAAATTGCGGGCGAATCCGTCGGCCACCGCGACGGTGTCGCCGATCTTGCCCACGTCTTCCACGTCGGCCAGCAGAATGATCTTCATGTTTCGTCTCCTTCGTCGTCGGGCTCTTCCCGGTCCGCCGGGGGCGGACGGCGGAGCCGTCGAAAGTCGAGCCAAATATCCGCGAGCGCGAGCAGCACCATCAGCGGCACCAGCATCGCGCCCAGAAATCCGAGCGCGAGAACGTACGTGAGCATGCGTCCCGCGGGTCCCACGCGCATCCGCCCCAGCGTGTGCGCGAGAATCGCGAAGCCCTGAAAGAAAAAGGGCTGTGCGCACAGCACCAGCACGTTGCCGGCCAGCGCCTGCCAGCGCCAGTCGGGCGCGATGGCCAGCAAGATGCCCGGCACGAGCACGCCGAACACGAGCGGCTCGGGCGCGCTCCAGCGCGTCAGGTCGATCTCCACCGCGGGGAAAACGCCCACCGGGCTCCACCGCGCGACCGACATGAGGTTCAGCCACACGATGATCGACGCGAGCTGCGCGTACAGCGCCGGCAGAAGCGCGAAGAGCATGCGCAGCCACGTGTCGGGCATGCCGGTCATCGACGCGGCTTGTTCCTCGGTCACCGCGCCCAGCGCGACCAGCATTTCGCGATGCGTCCGCGCGCCGGCGTTCAGGAAATCGCGCACGTCGCCCGGCGTGATGCCGAGCCCCGACGCGATCACCGCCGTGTTCACCGCGACGGCGACCATCGTCGCCGCCCACGCCATGAGAAAGACCGATTCAATCCGCGCGAAGCGGATCAGGCCGAACCCGAGCGCGAGCCCGGAGACGGCGAACAGCGCGAGCATCCACGCGGCCGTCGGCGCGCCGCCGAGCCCGTAACCCACGCCGCCCAGCAGAACGACGAGGCCGTAGGCCCACGGCCGTCCCCGCCGCGTCTTCATGAAGACGATCGACGACGGAAACGTCACGGCCGCGGCCATCGCCACGACCATGGCCAGCACGGAGGTGGCCGCGTCCACGCGGACCCCCGCCGATCAGACCGAGGCGGCGACGTACGGCAGCAGGGCAACCTGACGCGCGCGCTTGACCGCGGTCATCATCTCCCGCTGGTGCGTCGCGCAGTTGCCCGAAATGCGCCGCGGGATGATTTTGCCGCGCTCGGTCACGAAGTGGTTGAGCAGCTTCGTGTCCTTGTAGTCGATCCCCAGGGTCGCGTCCGCGCAGAATCGGCACACGCGCCGCCGCTGCAGCGCGCGACGCTTGCGGGTGCTCAGTCGGCTGATGTTCATGCGTTCACTCCCAACTCGCCGTTCGCTCAGAACGGGACATCGTCGTCTTCGATCGGCGGCGGCGCTTCGTCATCGGCTACGCCCTCGCGGTCTTCCGCCGCGCGGGGCGCGCCCACGAACACGACGCGGTTCGCCACCACTTCCACTTTCGATCGCTTCGACCCGTCGGTGGCCTCCCACCGGCGCTGCCGCAATTCTCCGTCGATCAGAACCGGTCGCCCCTTCGCCAGGAACTTCGCGCAGTTCTCGCCCTGCGTGCCCCAGACCGTGATGTCGAAGAAGCTGACCTCGTCGGTCCACTCGTTGTTCTTCTTCACGCGTCGGTTGACCGCCAGCGACAGGCTCACCACGCACGTTCCCGAGTCGGTGTACCGCTTCTCGGGGTCCCGGGTCAGATTGCCCATGAGGGTGACTTGATTGTAACTCGCCATCTCGCCCTCCCTCGTCCCGGCGCGCGTCGCCCGGGATCAGCCTTCGTCCGTCGCTTCCGCGCCCGCCTCGGGGGACGCGTCGCCGCCGGCCTCGTCGCCGTCTTCGTCACCGTCGTCGTCGTCGCCTTCGGCCTTGGCGGCCTCGGGCGCGGCCGGGCGCTCCTCGACCGTCGGGCGATCGTCCTCGCCGTCGATCGGCACCATGCGGGGTGTAATCTTTGAGTATTTCTCGATCTCGGCCGCGAGATCCAGCACCTGCTCCTCGAGCTGAACGGTCAGCCAACGCAAAACTTCCTGATTGATGCGCAGGTTGCGTTCGATCTCGTGGATGATCGACGACTCGCCGGCGAAGGTCGTGAGCTGATAGATGCCCTTGTTCAGCTTCTTGATCTCGTACGCCAGCTTCTTCTTGCCCCAGCTTTCGTGGAGCAGAATCGTGCCGCCCTGGCCGGTGATCGTGTCCTTGATCTTGTCGATGGTCGCCTGCGTGTTTTCGGCGGGAGAGTCGTGACGCAGGACGTACAGCAGCTCGTATTTCCGTAGCACGGAATGTCCTCCTTCCGGTCGTTGCGGCCCCGGCGTTTTGCGCTCGGAGCAAGGAGTCGGGCGCTCGGCACGCGGC
>CAZPJD010000041.1:0-9333 GCA_964586775.1 uncultured bacterium
CCCAAGAACCTACGTCTCCGCTCACAGTACCGCGCAATTTACTACGCACCCCAAAAAAGAGCAACAGGTTTTTTTTCGTGAGCTTCGTTTTTTTCCATCTCGCGAAAAATCCCAGTAGTTTCCATCGTTTACGGCTCCGCAATTGGGGGAGATACGGGCTTCTCGTCGTCCGACACCCCGGTTGTGGAACCCTCGTTCGCACCCGCCGCCGCGCCCTTCGCAACGCCCAGGCGCGCCAAATAGGTCAGCGCCGCGTTGTTGCCCGGCTCGACCTCGAGGACGCGCTCGAACCAGCGCTTCGCGAACTCGGCGTTTTTGCGGTTGTAGTTCAGGATGCCCAGCGACAGTAGCGCCTTGACGTTCGTCGCGTCCTGCTTGAGCACGCGCGCGAAGGTGCGTTCGGCGATGTCGTCATGCCCCTGATCCGCCGCGAGGATGCCCATGCCGAGCAGACCCGTGACGTTTTCGGGATCGCTCTTCAGCGCCGCTTTCAGCTCCTCGTGTGCCTCTTTCTTCTTGCCCGCCGCGAAAAGCGCGTTGCCCAGGCTCGCGCGCGCCTCGGCGTTTTCGGGCTCGATTTCCAGAGCCTTCTGGATCGTCTCGATGCCCTCGGTCGCCTTGTCCATGTTGACGTAGGCGTTGCCCAGCAGCACGTACGCCATGGCGTGGCGTGGCGACAGCTCGATCGCCTTCTCCAGGTGCGGCACCGCGGTGCGGTTTTCGCGCTGCATCATGTAGTTGCGGCCGATGTTGAACTGCACGCGCGGGTTGTTGGGCAGGTACTTGGCGAGCGCCGTGTACCAGCGGTTCGCCTCGCCCCAGCGTCCGAGCTGCTGGAGCACGAGCCCGAGCTGCTCCATCGCCTTGACGTTGCTGCGGTCGATCTTGAGCGAGCGCTGGTAGTAGTCGATCGCCTTCTCGTTGTCGCCCATCATCCGGTAGATTTCGCCGGTATTGAACTCCACCGCCGAGTTGTGCATGTGCCCGCGGCTCGCGAGCTTCATCATCTCCAGCGCCTTGTCGTACTGCCCCTGCTTGGCGTAGACGCCGGCGAGGTCCGAGTAGATCCACGTCGGCTCCTCGCGGTCGCGCGGCGAGAGGTACTCGATGGCGGTGCGCAGCATCCGCTCCGCCTCGTCGTACTTGCCCGACATGCTATAGATGTTGCCCAGCATCATGTAGAGCAGCGGCGCGCTGGTGGCCTTGGCGAGGCAGTCCTGGAAGAACACCTCGTTGTCGTACCACTTCTTATTGCGCTCCACGCACAAAAACGCGTAACCCGCCGTCATCGCGGCGACGAGCGCGAGGGCGACGGCTCGCTGAACCCGCGTGCCCCAGGCGCGATCCGACGCCAGCGCGAATGCGCGGCCCACGACGCGCGCGGCGACGACGCCCACCAGAATCAGGAACGGCGCGGAGGGAACGTAGGCGAAGCGCTCCGCGGTCATGAAGCCCATGTCCTTGGGGCCGGAGATGCGGATGAAGTTGGAGAGCGGGCCGAACGACGAGAGCAGAAAGAGGATCGAGAAGCTCACCGCCCGGTCGGTGCGTAGCGTCGTCCACGCGGCCCACACCATCGCGCCGATCACGCCCAGCGATACGAGCACCTTGGGCGAAAAGACCGACGTGACGAGCTCGTTCTGGATGTAGCCCGTCTGGTAGACCGGCCACGCCATTTTCGCGAGGTAGTATCCGACCGTCCAGATGAACGAGATGACCGTGGTGACGACGCCCCAGGGGTCCTTGGCCTGCGTCGAGAACTCGATGACGTAGTAGCGGTAGATCGAGTAGCCCGCGACGATCAGGATATAGACGCCGATGACGGGCAGAAACGGGACAATCCGTTTCCACGAGAAACCCGTATGAAAGACGAAGACGTAAAGAAACAGGACCAGCGGCAGAAAGATCGCCATCTCCTTGGACAGCAGCGCCAGCAAAAACGCGACGCACGATCCCACCAGCCAGCGCGTCTTGTGGATCTTCGACTCGTTGGAAGTCGGAGCGCCCTCGGGCCGGATGCCCCGCGCGGCGGCGAAGCGGTCGGCGAAGACCATGAACGCCCAGAGCGCGATGAAAAAGAACTGCGCGCAGATCGTGTCGGTGCGTCCGGAGATCCACGTCACGGATTCCGTGTGGATCGGGTGCACGGCGAAGAGCAGCGCCCCGATGGCGGGCCCGAGCGGCTTGCCGCCGAAGATCCGGAGGAAGATCAGAAAGACGAACGATGTCGCGATGATGTGCGTGAGGACGTTGGTGGCGTGGTAGCCCGCCGGATCCAGCTTCCAGAGCTTGTAGTCCACCATATAGCTGATGGTGATGAGCGGCCGGTAGTAGCCGTATTTGCGCGCGTTGTCCTGAAACCCGAAAAAGTCGCGGGTGAAGACGTCCTTGATGAAGGAAAACGAGCGGATCTGGTGGTCGAGGACGATCAGGTTCAGGTCGTCCCAGACGAACTGGCCCTTGAGCGAATTGGCGTAGGCCCCCGCGCTCGCCAGCGCGAGCACGATCAGGATCAGCGCGATGGCCTTGCGGCTCACCGGCGCGTCGGAAGGACCCGCCGCCGCCGCGGCCTGCTTGGGGGTGACCTGTTTCATCCGCGAGACGTCATCCGAATGCAATGCGGCGAAGGCGCCCCCTCCCCGCGAAATGGCGCCGAATCATAGGAAAAGGGTTTGGGGGGGTCAATGCGCTTCGATTGGTGCGTCGAACGGCGCATTGATCCGCCGCCGCCCTTCGCCGTATTCTGCGCTGTCCGGGCCAAATTTCGAGAGACGGCGGACCCGATGCGAATACGACTTTCACAATTTCTGTTGGCGGCGGTGATCGTCGCCACGGCCGCCACCACCCCTGCGAGGGCCGCGCCCGTGAACGGCGCGTTCCGCACCGTTTCGGGCATCCGCGTCCTCCACATCTGGGGCACGCACCGCGAGATGGGTTACGCCCACGGATACCTGCTGGGCGCGCAGATCGTCGATCTGTTCGACCGCATCTTCGTGCCGCTCGTGGGCGGCGCGGATTACATGGCGGCGAACCGCGACAAGTTCCTCGAGCGATTCGAGATGCCCGCGTGGCACACCGAGGAGGTCGAGGGCATGATCGAAGGCATCGCCGCGTCGGGCGCGAGCCTGTATGTGGACGCGCTGGGCCGCGATCTGGACGCGACGGATCTGGCGACGATGGACGCGCTGTCGGACATCCGCACGTTGTATGAGTGCGCGTCGTTCGCCGCGTGGAACGATTCCACGTCCACCGACACGGTGCTGCAGGGCGAATCGGCGCTCGCGCGCAACCTGGATTGGTGGGCGCCCGCCGGCGAGCCGTACACGCTCGCGAAAAACACGCTGGTTATCGGCCGCGAACCCGACGACGCCCGCGCGACGCTGATGGTCGGCTTCACGGGGCTGTCGGGCTGCTACTCGTGTATGAACGAGGCGGGTGTGGCCACAACGCGGATGATGAGCAACCACGGCACGATGCCGTGGCAGATGGATTTTTCGCGCCCCTTCACGCCGCTCAACATCGTCATGCGTGACGCGCTCGAGGCCGAGGACGTGGACGGCGACGAGGCATCGACCGTGGACGATCTGGTCGCGGCGCTGGGCGCCTCGGCGCGCTCGTCGGCTTACAACATCATGGCCGTGGGTCGCGCCGCGGACGGGCGCGAGCCCGCCGTGGTGGAGATCAACAACAAAGAAATGGCGGTGCGCGTGGCGTCGGACGAGCCCGGGCTGCCCACGACCGTGCTGGGCGCGACCAACCACATGCGCAAGCTCTACGCGCCGATTCCCGATTCGCGTTATCTGGGGATGAAGGCCGACGTGCTGGGCTGGAGCGGCGTCCTCACGCTGGAACGCATGTGGGTCGTCCTTCAAACGATGTACGACGAGTGGCTCACCGGCGCGACGACGCAGTCGATGATCTTCGTGCCGTTCAACCGCACCGTGGCGATTTCTTACACCGACGAAACGGCGCTCGCGCCGTTCAAGTCGCCGACGTGGCTGGCGTGGGACGATGTCTTCGATCCGGACGACTACGTGGGCACCGACGATGATGACGATGACGACACGGCGATCGACGACGACGTGACCGACGACGATGCCGCCGATGACGACACGGACGACGATAACGCGGATGACGACAACGCCGTGGACGACGACGCGGCGACCGACGACGACGCGGCGGGCGATGACTCGAGCGATTCGAACGACGATGACGGATGCGGATGCTAAAGGTTCGGGAGGTGCGTGATGTGGACTTGGCGTACGATCGGAACGGGATTTGCAGCGCTTGTGATGTGCCTGATGTTCGTCGCGGGCTGCGGCGACGATGACGACAACGACAGCGGTTCGCCCGGCGACGACGACACGGTCGCGGACGACGACGCGGCGGATGACGATGCCGACGACGACACGGGCGACGACGACACTTGGCCGCCGTTGCCCGACGACGACGCGGACGACGACGACACCGTGCCGCCGCCCGACCACCACCTGCTGCCCGGCATGGGCGAAGAAGGCTACGACGCCGACCTTGAGGCCAAGGCCCGCATCTTCGACCGCGCCTTCCATGCGCTCATCACGCCGGGGCACGGTCTGAACGCCGACCTGAGCATCCCCGTGGAGAACACCGAGGACCGCGACGACATCGAGGACTTCCTCCAAAACTCCGACAGCTGGGACTTCGAGGATTACACCGGCAAGGCGGTCTTCGACGTGGTGCAAAGCTACCACAAGGTGGCGGGGCTCTACGGCGGCGTCGGCATTGCGGCCGATGCCTACCGCTACGCCGTGCTGCGCGATCAGGGCTATGCGGCCGAAGAAGTGGACCGCGCCCGCGAGCACCTGCTCGCCGATCTGGAATCGATGCACATCGCACAGGCGATCACGGGCGAGCCCGGCGTCATCGCGCGCGGCTTCATGCGCCTCGACGACGTGCCCAGCGACGCGGGCGGCGTGACGCTGGTGCCACTCTTCGACGGCGGCGGCGACCCGCTTCCTCCCGAAAAATCCAACGGCACCTGGCGCGAAGACAACTCGGGCGGCGACTACCCCAACTACATTTGGGAAGACTCGTGCAGCCGCGACATGTTTTTCGGCTGGGTGAGCGCCATGGCCGCGTCGTGGGAAGTAATTCGGGACGACGACACATTCCCCGATGAGGTGAAGGACCGGCTGCAGGACAACGCGCTGGCGCTGGCCGAGTCGCTCGAGGTCGTTCGCGACAGCGGATACGACCTGGAGATCTTCGACGCCGACGGGCGCACCACCTACCACGGCTATCTCAACGAGCACAACTACGACCGCATCTACTTGCCGTGGCTGCCCGTCCGCAACGGCGTTTACGCGCTCATGGCGCTCGGCACCGTGGCCGCGCTCGAATACGTCGCCGAGGACCCCGGCGTCACGTCGTACCTATACGACACCCTCATCGGCGACCGCGAGCTCGACGTCATCGCCGCCACGCAGCAGATCGGGCAGGATCTGTGGGTCCAGTCGAACTACAGCGGTTACAACATGACCTTCCAAACGGTCGTGCTCGCCTATCGCTATCTGCGCGACGAGGATGCGCTGGCTAACGTGCGCGACGCGCTCGCCAATCACATCTACGATCACCCCAACTTCCACCTGCGTCAGCCGAAGCTGCTGAAGCAGTCGATGTTCGACTTCGTTTACGCGGGCGGCATGGCGCGCTCGAGCGCGTACTCGAACATGATGCTGGAACCCGACGCCGAGGCCGTCGCGCGCGGCGTCGAGACGCTTCAGGAATACCCCGATGCGCCGTTCTGGGATTACGCGGTCGAAAACTGCGACGCCGATGAGATCGCATCGACCTACTGCGAACTCAACGACGGAACGCCGGTGCGCGTGATGGGCTATATCGGACGCAACGATTCGCTGGTTCTCGACACGCCGGTTCCCATGCGCGTTAGGCCGCCGAGCAACTACTTCTGGCGCTCCAATCCCTTCGGGCCGAACGGCGAAGGCAACGGCAGCGGCATGATGCCCGCCGTGGACTTCCGCTGGGCGTACTGGCTCGGCCGCTACACGCGCTGACGGCCGCGGGAGGGACGATGACTTCGCGCGCAATCATCGGACTCGTCGTCGTCCTTTTCGTCATGGCTTCGCCCGCGTTCGCGAGCGAGATCGCAATTCGCTACGACTTCGCGACGTCGCAACCGGATGCGAATTCGCCGACCCCCTATCGCGTCGCGCGCATCCTGCTTCCGCAAGGGCACGAGGCGGTCTCGGTGGATGTCGAGACCACGTGGAATCCCTGGGAGGACGGCGTTTCGTTGAGACGCGACGCGGGCGCGTTCTCGCTCATGCGCGATGCGACGCGGCACACCGCGACGACGGAACCCTTTCCCGAAACCGCAGTCCTCGGCACGCACCGTCTCGCGGGGGCGTCGATCCTCTTCGTCCGTCTGATTCCGGCGCGCGTTGCCGAAGAGCGCACGAGCCGGGCGTCATCGATCACGCTGCGCGTCACGACGCGGCCCGCCGCCGACCGTTCGGCGGATCTGCCGTTTCGCGGGCTCGCGCCCGATGTCGCACGCATCCGCGCCCTCGTCGACAACCCCGAAGCGCTCGACCGGTACACACCGCACGCATCCCGCGCCGAAACGTGGGACCTGCTGATCGTCACGACGTCGGACATGGCGGACGTGTTCGACGACTACGCCGTCTACAAATCGGATTCATTCGGCCTCGCGACGCACGTCGCGATCATCGACGACATCCTCGCGGGCACGTCCGGCGTCGACGCGCCCGACAAGCTGCGCAACTTCGTTCGGGCCGCGTACGAAGACCACGGCACGCAATACCTGATCTTGGGCGGCGACGCCGACGGCCTCGACCCCGCCGGGCATCTCGTGCCGGCTCGCTGCCTGTGGGCGCACGCCGAGACGGTGACGAACCCGTGCGTCGCGGGCGATCTGTATTTCGGAAACCTCGACGGCACGTGGGACGAGAGCGGCGACGGCGTGTACGGGAAACCCGACGATGGCGAGGGCGGCGGCGAGGTCGATCTGCTCGCCGAGGTCTTCGTGGGGCGCATCGCGGCCGACGACGCGGCCGAGGCCGAACGGCAGCTCGCGAAGATGCGCACTTACGACGCCGAGGACGCGCGACTCGCGACGATTCTATATGGCGAAAAGCTCTGGCCCGCGCCGCCGGTGTGGGGCGACGACCTCAAGGACCTCGCCTTCGCCGAGATGACCGGCATGACGGCCACGCGCATGTACGGGCGCGACGGATCGTACACGGCGGACGGGCTGGTCGCGGCGATCAACAGCAACGAACACTCGATCATCAACGCGTCGGAGCACGGCAACTGGTACAACGGCCTCGGGCTCTACATGATCGATCTGCCGCCGGTGCACGATCAGCTCCCCGAGATCACCAACACCTATCCCTTCCTCGGCTACAGCCACGGCTGCTACACGGGCTCATTCGACAACCGCACGGTGATCGGCACGTACAACGATCGCGACGCGATCGCCGAGGAACTGACGACGGGCATGGACGCGGGCGCGTTCGCGATGATCGTCAACAGCCGCGAAGGCTTCGCCGACTGGTCCGAGACCGGCGGCGCGTCGAGCGAGTTCGACATCGCGTTCATGCGCGAGGTCTTTGCGAACAACGTGACCGCGATGGGCGAGGCCCTCGCCGCCGCGCGCGAGACGTTCATCGGCGCGCTCGACGACAACGAAGGCGCGAACCGCTGGATCTTCTTCGACCTCAACCTGCTCGGCGATCCGCACCAGAGCGTCAAGACATCCATTCCCGGACTTGATGACGATGCGGACGACGACGTCGACGACGATGCATCGGCCGACGACGATGCGTCGCCCGACGACGACGCGGCGGATGACGATGTGTTGGGCGACGACGAAGCAGCGGACGAAGCCTCGGCGGACTCGGATGACAACACGGGATGTGGCTGCTGATCGCGCGCGTCAGTCCGTGACGAGGCGGTAGCCCACGCCGGTTTCTGTGAGCAAATGTTTCGGCCGGGCGGGCTCGGCTTCAAGTTTTTGCCGTAGCGACCCCATGAAGACGCGCAGGTACTGCGTCTGATCGACGTGGTTCGGTCCCCACACCTCTTTCAGAAGCTGGCGGTGCGTGAGCACCCGGCCCGCGTGGCGCGCGAGGGTGGCGAGCAGCGAGTACTCCATCGGCGTCAGGTGGACCTCGGCCCCAGCACGCGTGACGATGCGCCGCGCGAAATCGACCGTCACCTCGCCGAACGATACGGACGGCTCGCCCGTTCCCTCGCGTCTCGCGGCATGACGCAGCGCCACACGGATGCGCGCGAGAAGCTCGGGCACACTGAAGGGCTTGGTCAGGTAGTCGTCGGCGCCCGCGTCGAGCGTGGTCACCTTGTCTTCGTCGCGGCCACGCGCGGTGAGCACGATGACGGGCACCTGACTCCACTCGCGGATGCGACGCAGCACGTCCACGCCGTCGCCGTCGGGCAGACCGAGATCGAGGATCACCAGCTCAGGGTTGTGCGACGCGGCGAGGCGAACGCCCTCGGCGCCGTTTTCGGCCTCGATCAGGGCGTAACCCTCGGGCGGCAGCGATACGCGCAACAGCTTGCGCAATTGCGAATCGTCTTCGACGACGAGAAGCTTCGGCTCGGTGGTCATTGACCCCCCTCGCTCAGCGAATCGATGTCGGGCATCTTATCACCGGATGCCGTCGGTAGACGCACCTCGAAGATCGCGCCGCCGCCTTCGCGATTGCGCGCAAAGACGCGTCCCGCGTGCGCCTCGACGAATCCGCGCACGATGGCCAGGCCGAGTCCCGCCCCGGGCGCGCCGCCGGAGGTGGGCGAGCGGAAAAACTTCTCGAATACGCGGTCCTCGCTCCCCGCCGGCAGCCCCGGCCCGCGATCCGCCACCGAAATCCGTGCGAAATCTCCGTCGCGGCGAATCTCGATCTCGATCGGCGTGCCGACCGGCGTGTGTTTGACCGCGTTGTCGAGCAGGTTGAGCAGCACTTGCTCGATCAGCAGCGCGTCGGCGCGCACGAGCGGCACGCCGGGCGCCACGTCGAGAATCACCGACCGCCCGGCGAGCTCGCGCTCCATGCGCCGGATTGCCGCTCCCACGAGTTCTTCCACCGACTGCCAGTCGACGTTGGGGCGTACCGCGCCGGATTCGAGTCTCGTCATCTGCAACAAGTTGCCGACGAGGCGTTCGAGCCGTTCGGCCTCCTGACGGATCAGTTCGGCAAGATGCCGCCGTTGGGATTCGTCCCGCTCGCCGCCGCCATCGGCGAGACCCGCCGCCGCGGCCGTGATCGTGGCGAGCGGCGTGCGCAGGTCGTG
>CAZPJD010000042.1:0-36511 GCA_964586775.1 uncultured bacterium
GCGATCCTGTTCCTGTTCCGCCAGAAGTGGCGCACCTCGATCAACCGATTCGCCGAGGCGATGACGATTTTCGCGGTCATGTGCGCGCTGATATTTCCCGGCATCCATGTCGGTCGTATTTGGGTGGCCTACTACCTGCTACCGCTCCCCAACCAGATGGGCATCTGGCCCAATTTCCGCAGCCCGCTGCTGTGGGACGTCTTCGCGGTCAGCATTTACGGCACCGTGTCGATCCTCTTCTGGTACACGGGCCTGATCCCCGATCTCGCCACGCTGCGCGACCGCGCGAAAAACATGCTGGCCAAGCTGATCTACGGAATTTTCTCGCTCGGCTGGCGCGGATCGAACCGGCACTGGCAGCACTACGAAAAGGCGTACATGATCCTCGCGGGTCTCTCGACGCCCCTCGTGCTCTCGGTGCACAGCATCGTGTCGTTCGACTTCGCCACGTCGCAGTTACCCGGATGGCACACGACGATCTTCCCGCCCTACTTCGTCGCGGGCGCCATCTTCTCGGGCTTCGCCATGGTCATCACGCTCATGGTCATCGCGCGCAAGCTCTTCGGCCTCGAGCGGATCGTGACGACGCGGCATTTCGAGAACATGGCCAAGATCATCATGCTCACCGGCATGCTGGTCGGCTACGCCTACGGCATGGAGTTCTTCATCGCTTGGTACGGCGGCAACCCCTACGAGATGTTCACGTTCCAGGACCGCGCCTTCGGCAACTACGCCTGGGCCTACTGGACGATGATCACCTGCAACGTCTTCATCCCGCAGCTCTTCTGGATCCGCCGAATCCGGCAGAACCTGACGATCCTGTTCATCGTGTCGATCTTCGTGAACATCGGCATGTGGTTCGAGCGGTTCGTCATCATCTCGACCTCGCTGCACCGCGACTTCCTGCCGTCGAGCTGGTTCTACTTCCAGCCGACGATCTGGGACATTTTCACGTTCATCGGGAGCTTCGGCCTGTTCTTCACCATGTTTTGCCTCTTCGTGCGTTTCCTGCCGATGGTGGCCATGGCCGAGGTCAAGACCGTGCTTCCCCAGGCCGATCCGCACCACGGCGCGCACGCCGCCGAAGGAGCGCACTGATGTTCGGCAAGAAAGCACCCGCGACGCCGCATTTCGGACTCGTCGCCCAATTCGACACGACGGGCGCGATCTTTCACGCCTGCGAAAAGATCCGCGACGCGGGATTCACCCGGTGGGACGCGCACACGCCGTTCCCCGTCCACGGTCTGGACAAGGCGATGGGCCTCAAAAAGACCGTGCTTCCGTGGATCGTGCTCGTCATGGCGCTGACCGGCGCGGCGGCGGGCATCGCGCTTCAAACGTGGGTTCACGTGATTGAATACCCACTGGTGTACGCCGGAAAACCGTATTTTTCCTGGCCCGCATTCGTGCCGGTCACCTTCGAACTGTCCGTGCTGTTCGGCGCGCTCGGCGCGTTGCTCGGCATGTTCCACCTGTGCGGACTGCCGCGGTACTACCATCCGGTGTTCCGGTCCGATCGCATGGACCGGGCGTCGGACGACCAGTTTTTCATCTCCATCGAGTCCGAAGACCCCAAATTCGACGCGAACGCCACGCCGGAACTGCTGAAAAAGCTCGGCGCGGTCCACGTCGAGATGGTGGAGCACTGACCATGCGTCGCCCGATCTGGATTCTCACGGTCGTGATCGCGCTCGTCGCCGTGGCGGGCTGCCAGGGCTCGGTGTCGAGCAACCCCCCGATCCACCTGAACCCCAACATGGACCAGCAGGATCGATACGATCCGCAGGAGTCCAGCACCTTCTTCGCCGATGGCCGCTCGATGCGTCCCGAGGTGGCGGGCACGGTGGCCCGCGGGCGCCTGAATGACGACGACCACTACTTTCGCGGCAAGTCGGGGGACACGTTCTTTGCGACCATGCCGGCGCAGGTGAACGTGGACGCAGCTCTGCTCGCGCGCGGGCAGGAGCGTTTCAACATCTATTGCCTGCCCTGCCACGACGCGGCGGGTACCGGCCAAGGCATTGTGGCCAAGCGCGGCATGATCCCGCCGCCGCCGTTCACCATGGACCGGCTGATCGAGATGCCGGTGGGACAGATCTACGACCTGATTTCGAACGGCGTGCGCAACATGCCGAGCTACGGCGCGCAGATTCCCGTCGCCGACCGATGGGCGATCGTCGCCTATGTCCGCGCGCTGCAACTGGCCGGCCACGCGAGCATCGCGCAGGTGCCCGCGGACGTCGCCGCCGCGAAGGGGTGGTCCAAATGAGCCACGCGCACGCCAAGTCCCTCTCCGCCGAGCAGCTTCGGATTCCCGAAGGCCACGTCTGGCACAAACTGCCCCTCGTCGGTCTGATCGTCGGCGTCGTCGGCCTCGGCGCGTCGTTCGCGCTGGGTTCGGGCGACATGAAGCAGTTCTACCATTCCTATCTCGTGGCGTTCTGCTTCTTCCTGTCGATCGCGCTGGGCGGATTCTTCTTTGTGCTCGTGCAGTATCTCGCCCGCGCGGGATGGAGCGTCGTCGTGCGACGCACCGCCGAGAACCTGATGGGGACGCTGCCGGTCTTCGCGGTGCTCTTTATCCCCATCGTTCTCGGTATGCACGACCTCTACCACTGGACGCACACGGACGCGGTCGCCGGCGACCACCTGCTGCACGGCAAGTCGCCGTTTCTGAACACGGGATTCTTCCTCGTTCGCGCGGCGATCTATTTCGTCGTGTGGGCGGGCGCGTCGTGGTACTTCCGCAGCCGGTCGCTCGCGCAGGACGAGGGCGGCGAAAAAGAAGCCACTCGCAAGACGCAGGCCGTCGCCGCGCCCGTGCTGATGCTCTATGCGCTGTCGCAGACTTTCGCATCGATCGATTGGCTCATGTCCCTCGATCCGCACTGGTACTCGACGATGTTCGGCGTGTACTTCTTCGCGGGCAGCCTGGTCGCCGTGATCGGCTCGCTCTCGGCCATTTCGCTTGTCATGAACCGAATGGGCCTGCTCGCCGAGGTCATTACCGCCGAGCACTACCACGACCTGGGCAAGCTGCTGTTCGGCTTCACGGTTTTTTGGGCCTATATCGGCTTCTCGCAGTTCTTCCTGATCTGGTACGGCAACATCCCCGAAGAGACGCTGTGGTTTCACCACCGTCTCGAAGGCTCGTGGAAGTCGTTCTCGCTCATCCTCGCGGCTGGCCATTTCGTCGTGCCGTTTTTCATCCTCATCAATCGCACCATCAAGCGCATCCCCGCGACGCTGCTGTTGATGGCGCTGTGGATGCTCGGCATGCACTTCCTCGATCTGTACTGGCTCGTCATGCCGAACCTGCACCCCCACGGCGTGCACTTCGCGATCGTCGACGTCACGACGTTCGTGGGCATCGGCGGGTTTTTTCTCGGCGCTTTTTCCTGGTTGACCAAACGGGCGGCGCTGGTGCCGCATCGCGATCCGCGGCTGCACGAATCGCTGCGTTTCGAGAACGCGTGAGGTGACGAAGGTGTCCACGACCCCGAAAAACGACGCCGACAAGGCTTCGGTTCTCAGCAACGTCGCCAATATTCTCGGCGTCTCCGGCACGCAGGAGGGGCACGTCCCGACACCGGACGAGCAGGCGCTCGCGAAAATGGGTGTCGAACCCGACAAGCACCCGATCCTCTATTTCTGGGGATTCCTCGCGGCCATCACCATCTTCGTGGTCGCCACGGTGATCGGCGTCGCCCAGTTCGTCGGCATGAGCACGCAGGCCGAGGTCCTGAAAAAGGATCTATCGGTCGTCGATCCCCGCCTGCCCGAGGTTCGCGCGTACGAGGCGAAGACCATCGGCGAGTACGATGTGGTCGATGCCGAGAAGGGTTTGTACCGGATACCTGTCGCCGATGCGATACAGATCATGGTTTCGAGTCCCAAGCTTGTGGAAAATGTCGGCCTTCTCACGGCTGCCCCCGCGCAGTCCGCCCCGACGGAGGCGACGAAGACGCCTTGATTGTGACGCGTTTCACAGTTCGCGCCCTCATCGTCGGACCGGCTCTCGCCGGTCTGATGGTTTTTGTGGCGCTTTGCGCTCAGGCGGCGGCCGAGGAACAGACGCCCGAAGCGCTGCGCACCGTGACGATCCGCGAAAAGCTCGGCTCTCGGATCGATCTGTCGCGCGTGTTCACCGATCACACCGGTGCGCCGGTGACGCTCGCGAAGTTTGTCGCCGACGGCAAACCCGTCCTGCTGACCCTCAACTACTACGAGTGCCCGATGCTGTGCACGCTCATGCTCAACAGCCTCGTACGCGGCATCGGCGAGCTTGGCTGGAAGCCGGGCGATCGCTTTCGCATGGTGACGATCAGCATCGATCCCGACGAGACACCCGCGCTCGCCGCGGCCAAACGCGCGAGTTACCTGAAGTCGCTGGGCATGGGCGACGACGTGGACTGGACCTTTCTGGTCGGCACGAAGGAGAACATCGACGCGGTCGCGGGCGCGATCGGGTTCGAATACACTTTCGACGAAAAAACCGCGCAGTACGCGCACCCGGCCGCCTTGTTTTTCGTCTCCCAATCTGGCAGTGTCGCGCGCTATCTTTATGGAATCGAGTATTCGGCTCGCGATCTGAAGTTCGCGATCGTCGAGACATCCGAGGGACGGGTGGGCTCACCGATCGACAAGCTGATCCTGAGCTGTTTTCACTACGACTCCTCCGTCGGCGCATACGGCCCGTGGGCCATGGGCGTCATGCGTCTCGGCGGCGGAGTGGGGGCGACGTTGATCGCCCTCTTTCTTGTTGTGATGTGGCGTCGCGAGTCCCGACCGCGACGCATGGAGGGCCTCGCGTGAATATCCCGTCCCTGCTTGGCGCCGTGTCGAGCACCGTCGTGGCCGAAAGTCCGAAGGGGACCTTCTGGCTTCCGCCCGCCGCATCGACCACGGCGCACAACACCGACAGCCTTTTCTATTTCATCTACTACCTGTCGCTCTTTTTCTTCGTCGTCATCATGGCGGTCATGGTCGCGTTCGCGATCCGCTATCGACGCCGAAAACAGGGTGAGAAAACGGCCGACATCCACGGTCACCGCAACCTCGAAATCGCCTGGAGCGTGATTCCCGGAATCCTGCTCATGGTGATCTTCTTCTGGGGCTTCACCGGTTTCATGGATCTCGCGGTGCCCCCGGCGAACGCGCTGGACATCCGCGTGACCGGCCAGAAGTGGGTGTGGGCATTCGATTATCCCGAAGGGATCAACTCGAACGAACTCGTCGTCCCCGCGGGTAAACCCGTGCGGCTCACGATGTCGTCCAAGGACGTCATCCACAGCTTTTACGTGCCGGACTTTCGCATCAAGCGCGACGTGCTGCCGAACCGCTACACCGTCCTGTGGTTCGAGGCGCCGAATCCCGGCGAGCACACGATTTTCTGTACCGAGTACTGCGGTGCTCAGCACTCGGGCATGCTGACCAAGGTGAAGGTGCTCGCGCAGGCCGACTACGACGCGTGGATCGCCTCCGGCGGCGGGCTCGGCCAGGGACTTTCACCGGTCGAACTCGGCCAGAAGCTCTTCCAGTCGAAGGGGTGCGTCGCGTGCCATTCGGTGGACGGCACCCCGATGGTCGGCCCCACGCTCAAGGACATTTACGGCCACGAAATCGAGCTGGCCGACGGCACGAAGGTGATGGCCGACGACAACTACATCCGCGTGTCGCTCATGGACCCCGCCTCGCAGGTCGTCAAGGGCTTCGCGCCCGTCATGCCGACCTTCAAGGGCATGCTCAAGGATCAGGAAGTGAACGCCCTGATCGACTACATGAAAACCCTTTCGGCCCAGCCGGGAGCTCACTGACGCCATGACCACCACCGTCATCGACGCGGCCACGCACGTCGGCGGCCACGCGGGCCGCGCACACGCCGACGACAACTACCTGAACTCCCACAAGGGCTTCTTATCCTGGGCGTTCACGCTCGACCACAAGCGCATCGGGCTCATGTACCTGGGCTCGATTCTGTTCTTCTTCATGATCGGCGGGCTGCTGGCGCTGGGCGTGCGTCTCGAACTGCTGACGCCAAAGGGCGACCTGTTCACCGACAACACCTACAACAAGGTGTTCACGCTTCACGGCGCGGTGATGGTCTTCCTGTTCATCGTGCCCTCGATCCCGGCATCGTTCGGCAACTTCTTCCTGCCGCTCATGCTGGGCGCGAAGGACGTGGCCTTTCCGCGGCTCAACCTGCTGTCCTTCCACATCTATTTCTGGGGCGCGCTGATCCTCGTCTATTCGATCATCACCGGCTCCATCGACACGGGGTGGACCTTTTACACCCCCTACTCCACGCAGTCCTCGTCGTCGGTCATTTCGGCGACATTCGGCGTCTTCGTCCTCGGCTTCTCGTCGATCCTGACCGGCCTCAACTTCATCGTCACCGTCCACAAGATGCGCGCGCCGGGGCAGAGCTGGTTTCGCCTGCCGCTTTTCATCTGGGCGATCTACTCCACCTCGATCATCCAGGTGCTTGCCACGCCGGTCATCGCGATCACGCTCTTCCTGCTGATTGTCGAAAAGGCGATGGGCATCGGCATCTTCGATCCCACGATGGGCGGCGATCCGGTTCTCTATCAGCATTTCTTCTGGTTCTATTCGCACCCGGTCGTCTACGTCATGATCCTGCCGGCGTTCGGCGTCATCAGCGAGCTCATTACGGTCAACTCGCGCAAGAACATCTTCGGTTACAAGGCCATCGCGTTTTCGAGCGTGGCCATCGCGTTCATCGGCTTCCTCGTGTGGGGCCACCACCTGTTCGTCAGCGGCCAAAGCCAGCTCGCGGGCGCGATCTTCTCGTTCCTGACGTTCTTCGTCGCGGTGCCCACGGCCATCAAGGTCTTTTCGTGGGTGGCGACGATGTACCGGGGTTCCATCGAGTTTACGACCGGCATGGTCTACGCGCTGATCTTCCTGTTCGTCTTCTCGATCGGCGGCCTGACGGGGCTCTTCCTCGGTTCGCTCGCCACCGACGTCCACCTGCACGACACGTACTTCGTCGTCGCGCACTTCCACTACGTCATGATGGGAGGCGTGCTGATGTCGCTGCTCGGCGCGCTCCACCACTGGTGGCCCAAGATGTTTGGCCGCATGTACAACCACAAGCTCTCGCTCGTGGCCGCGGCTCTCGTCTTCATCGGCTTCAACATGACCTTTATGGCGCAGTTCGTGATCGGCACGCGCGGAATGCCGCGCCGCTACCACGCGTATCTGCCCGAGTTCACGATGGGCCACCAAATCAGCACCGTCGGGTCCGTCATCCTCGCGGCGGGGCTTTTCCTGACACTCGGCTACTTCATCCACTCGCTGTTCAATGGCGCGAAGGCCGACGACAACCCGTGGCACGGCAAGTCGCTCGAGTGGGCGACCGCCACGCCGCCGATCACGCACAACTTCCACCGGACGCCGGTCGTCACGTCGGGGCCCTACGACTTCGACGAGATCGAACGCCACGCATAAGGACGAAAGGACCGCCACGATGGCGCAGGACACGAACGCGGCTCATCCGCCCTTTCTAGCCCACCACTTCGTCACGACGAGCCAGCAGGCGTCGGCGGCGAAGATGGGCATGTGGCTGTTTCTCGGGCAGGAAATCCTGTTTTTCAGCGGGCTCTTCCTCGCCTACTCGGCGTATCGCTACTTCTACCCCGAGACGTTTCTGCACGCCCACCAATACCTGAACGTCCCCATGGGCGCGTTCAACACCTTCGTTCTCATCACTAGCTCGCTGACGATGGCGCTGGCGGTGCGCGCGGCGCAGCTCTCGCAAAAACGCGCGCTCGTCGTAAACCTGATTCTGACGATCGCCTTCGCCTTCGTGTTCCTGGTGGTCAAGTACTTCGAGTACAGCCACAAATTTCACGCGGGCCTGCTGCCGGGCAAGTACTTCACCGCGGGCGGCATCGACGGCGTTCCGCACATCTTCTTCGGCATCTATTTCGTGATGACGGGCCTGCACGGCCTGCACGTGATCGCCGGCATCATCGTCCTCGCGTGGATCCTGCGTCGCTCGATCAAGGGCGAGTTCGGCCACCGGTACTACACGCCGGTCGAAAACGTCGGCCTCTACTGGCACCTCGTCGACCTGATCTGGATCTTCCTCTTCCCGCTGCTTTACCTCGTGAAGTAGCGAACGGGAGTCACCAATGAGCCACGCCCACGATCCCGCGCTCGACGTCATCCACGAGGAACACGGCGAACACCACGTGCTGCCGCTGTGGATCTATCTCGCCGTTTACGGCGCGCTGCTCGCGCTCACCGTCGTCACGGTCGGCGTTTCGTACCTGAACCTCGGCACGACGGCCATCGTCGCGGCGCTCACCGTCGCGATCGTCAAGGCGTCGCTCGTCGCGGGCTATTTCATGCACCTGCGTTACGACGATCGCTTCAACAGCCTTATCTTCGCGGCGTCGATCCTGTTCATGACGCTGTTCTTCGCCTTTGTGTTCATCGACCTGACCTCGCGCGGGCTCATCAACCCGGTCGAGGACAACTTCGTGCTGCGCAAGGATCAGGGGAAAACGGAGCAGCAGCTCAAGGCGACCAAGCCGGCCGACCCCGAGCACGGCGCCGCCGCGCATCACTGACGCACGCGGCGGAAACATACGCGCCGGAACGCGAAAAGGACGGGCTCGCCCCGTCCTTTTTTGTTGGGCACTCGGTCGATCAGGAATTCAGGCGATAGATCGCCAGCAGCCCGCGCAGCGTGAGGTCGTCGTCCACCTCGTCGATCGTCTCCGATTCCTCGGACACCAGCCGCGCGAGTCCGCCGGTCGCGATCACCGCCGCGTCAGAGCCGAGTTCTTCCTTTTGCCGACGCACCAGCGCGTCCACCATACCGACATACCCAAAAAACATCCCCGCCTGAATGCTCTGCGTGGTGTTCTTGCCGATCACGGTCTTGGGGTTCACGAACTGCACACTGGGCAGCTTCGACGTCTGCGAGAAAAGCGCGTTCATCGAAATGCCGATGCCCGGCGCGATCGCGCCGCCCAGGTACTCGCCCTTGGCCGAGACCGCGTCGAAGGTGGTCGCCGTGCCAAAATCGACGACGACGAGTGCGCGCCGATACTTGAGATACGCGGCAACCGCATTGACGATGCGGTCCGCGCCCACTTCGCGCGGGTTGTCGTACAGGATCGGCATCCCCGTCTTGACGCCCGGGCCGACGAAGAGCGCTGGAATCGAAAAGTAACGCTCCGAAAGCTGGCGGAACGTGCTTTCGAGCGACGGCACCACGCACGAGACGATGACGCCGTCGATTTCGCCGACCGCGAGACCGCGATGCCCGAACAATTCGCTCACGAGAATGCCGTACTCGTCGGCCGTCTGATCGCGGCGCGTCGAGAGACGCCACGACGCGATCAGTTCGTCGTCGCGGTACACGCCGAAGACGATGTTGGTGTTGCCGATATCGATGACAAAAAGAAACATCACTCCACCCGCCAGGAAACGACATCGCCGGTGAAAATCGCCCGAGATCCCAATTCCGTTTCCAAGATCAGCGCTCCGTCCGCGGCCAAGTCGATCGCTCGGCCCTCGACGAAAGTTCCGTCGTCGAGACCGATCCGATAACGCACCCCGGGTAGCCCGGCCCGGTGCTTCCAATCGGCGACGATCCGCGAGGCATCCGTCGCGAGAAGGTTATATCGGCTCATCAGCGCACGGTAAAGCCGCGCGACGACCTCGTTCCGATCGAACTCGCGCCCGGTTTCGATGGCGAGCGATGTCGCCTTCACTCGCAAATCCGGCGGAAAGTCGGCGAGACCGGCGTTGATGTTGAGTCCGACGCCCACAACGACGCGCGGCCCGTTCGGCGTCGTCACGGATTCGCACAGGATGCCGCACAGCTTGCGCTCCCCCGCGAAAACGTCGTTCGGCCACTTCAGGAACGCGCGGATTCCCGCGACGGCTTCCAGCGTGTCGGCGACAGCGAGGCCCGCCACATACACAATCATCCCCACCGGTCCCGACGGCGCGTCGACGAGGAACGAGGCGTACGTATTCAGGCCGGGCGGCGAAGCCCACGCGCGTTCGCGGCGGCCGCGTCCGCCCGTCTGACGACCGGCGACGACGAAATCGCCGTGGCCCGCTTCGCCCGTACGCGCCTGATCCGCCATCCAGCGGTTCGTGGAATCGACGACATCGAGCACGGTGATCGCTCCGCCGGCTTCACCCGACCCCATCAGCGAGCGAATCGCGCCGGCGTCGGGCGCGCTCAATTGCGGACGATCTTGAAGTTGATGTCGGCGGCGGAGACGGAATGCGTAAGCGCGCCGATGGAGATCAGGTCCACACCGCTCTCGGCCACGGCGCGAACGTTTGCCAGCGTCACGTTGCCACTCGCCTCGGTGATCGCCCGGCCGTTCACTCGACGCACGCATTCGGCGAGCCGGTCCGGTGTCATGTTGTCGAGCAGCAACCGAGTCGCGCCCGCCCCGATCGCGGGATCGATTTCGTCGAGAGTGCGAATCTCGACGATGATCGAAACGCTCCCTAACGAATCGACAGCGCGCCGAACGGCCGTCGAGATGTCGCCGCACGCGTCGATATGATTGTCCTTGATGAGCACCGCGTCGAAGAGCCCGAAGCGATGGTTGACGCCGCCGCCGCAGATCACGGCATACTTCTGCGCGCGCCGCCATAACGGGATCGTCTTGCGCGTGTCGGTGATTCGCGCGCTCGTTCCCGCCACGGCATCGACGAATGTCGCCGTCGCCGTCGCGACCCCCGACAAATGCTGGAGCAGGTTCAGCGCCAGGCGCTCGGCCGCCAGTAGCGATCGCATCGGCCCGCGCACGCGTGCGAGCTCTTCACCGGTCGCGGCGTGCCCGCCGTCGGGCAATCGTTGCGCCCACGCGCATCGGCCGTCGATCTCCTCGAAGACGGCACGTGCGTATGGCGATCCGGCCAGGACGAGCGGCGACTTCGCCCGAAATATTCCTTCGCCCCGAATGCCCGAATCGATCGTCCGTTCGGAGGTGACATCGCCGCGACCGAGATCCTCGGCGATGGCGTCGCGAATCCGCGCGCGGTCATCGGGGGTCAATTCGTGAGGCATGAATTCGACCGGATCAGGATTTGGACATGTCCTTGCGCACGGCTTCCACGATCTGCGGCATCAGTCGTTTCAGCTCCTGCTGAACCGACGCGACGATCAACTTTTTGATCTGCGTGCGCGCGGCCTCGGTGAGCTTTTGGTCGAGCAAGCGCGTCGCGAGTTCCTCAAGCCGAGCCTGCGGAATCGTTCCCGCCGAATCGGGGGCGACGCCCGGTGAATCCTCGTCGACGCCGAACGAAATTTTAGGCCGCGGCGTCCCCTCGGTCGATCCAAATCCGTGCTCGAAGACGACGCCGTCATGCTCCTCGAACCCACGCGGCGGCTCGATCGGACCCTTTGGTGTACCGACCAGGAAGGGATCGCGATCTAGCTGCGGCGCGCCGCGCTCCACCTCGAACCCGGTCGCAACCGGCTCCGGCGCACGCAGTCCCAGTTCGATCGTCGTTTCGCGCACGGTCGCGCGCGACGAGAGCGCCTCGTGTTTGTCGATGAGCTGGCGAAGCTTGGTGCCGAGCACCGCCGCGGGCGACGGCCATTTCAGGATGTCGTCCACGGCCGCGTCGCGGATGAGCGACATCTCGGGCGGGTTGTCCGAGTATGTCAGGAGAAGAAAGATCATCGAACTCTGGCCGAGGTCGATCTTCAGCTTTCGAGACAGCTCGATGTAGGCGTCGATGTCCACACGCCCGTCGCACACGATCAGCGCCGGTTCCTGTTGACCGAGCGCGGCCAACGCCTCACGCGCGTTCTTGAGATGCCAGATCTTGAACCACCCGCTGTCGAGCGCGGATTCGACGTTCTTCACGAGTTGCAGATCGCGCGTAACCACCATCACGAATTGCATACTGACTCCCCCGTTCGGCGCCGCGTTGCCGCCGGCGACGTCGCTCGGTTTCGGATGATTTCCCGGTTCAAACGAACATCGGCGCCGAACTCGCTCGACGCCGATGGGATTTTCAATCGATCGCGATCCGATGACTGCCGGCGCGTCAAGCGCAGCCGCAGCCGCCTCCGCGGAACGTCTCGTCCAGGATCTCTTCGATGTCGCCCGGCTTGCCGATCGGATGATCGTCGCAGGTGTCCTCTTCCTCGTTGCATTCGAGGTTTTCGGGCTCGCAAGGATCGCCGGAGTTGACGCATTCGTCGGCGTCCTCATCGCAGGACTCTTCGCCGTTGCAGAACAGGCCGTCATCGCCGCAGTCCGGCTCTTCGCGGTGCTCGCACGAATCGGCCATCTCGTCGCAAAACTCCTCGCCGTTGCACCAGATCCCGTCGTCGAGACAAGCGGGGGGGTTGATGTGTTTGCACTCGTCCGCGGCGGCATCGCAGAACTCCTCGCCGTTGCACCACAACTCGTCGTCGGGGCACAATTCGCTCGTGTCGCCCTCGATGCACAGGGCGTCCACGCAGGTTTCCTCGCCGTTGCAGAAGATGCCGTCGTCGCACTCTTCGTCCGATTCGCACGCGACGGTGCTGACGTCATCGATGATCCAGTAGTTGCCGAACCCGGCGTAGGGTCCGATGATCTTCACGAACTCCATCTCCTCCGACTCGACCGTGAGGGTGCCCATCGTATCCGTTTCGAGACTCGGATCGCCGGTCGCTTCATCCACGGCGATGCCGAGGTTGTTGTAGGCGACGAGGCGGATCGAATCGGCCGACGAATAACGCAGGCCGAAGAACGTCGCGCCAAGAGGAAAATTGATGCGTCCCTCGTGCTGATTGGGCCCGAGCCAAGCGAAATAGTTCCCGAACGAGTAGTAGGGACCATCGGGATAAGGTCCCCAGTAATCTCCCGTTCGCCAGTCGCCGTAAATCCAGTTCGCGCCGCCGGTCATGACGAAGACAATTCCGGGTTCGGGGCTCTGCACCACGAGCCCATCGCCGCCGTCCTCGAAGTCGTAGCTCCCGGCGAGCGCGGCCGTCGCCATCAGCGCCGCCGTGCAGACCATCCCCCACGCCAACACCATGCGATTCGGATTCATGTCATCGCCTCGTCAGATTTCCAGTTCAGCACGTGGGACCGACGTTGGTCGGGGTCGACTGGAAGCAGTACGCGTCCATCGAAGGGATCGGTGTGATCGACCAGTTGGTGCCGTCGAATTCCGCCTCGAACACGTGCCAGACCGTTGCCGGCGTGTTCGGCGGCATGGTGAATGTCAATTGATCGCACGACCCGCCCGAGTTCCCCGTGAACACCTCGACGCGCAGGCCCTGCGAGTTCGACATCGCCTGAGAGATGCCCGAGCCGAGGTTCGAGTAGTCGTGGACGAGGAAGCTGTAGGGCGTGAACGAAACGGGATCGTCGAAGGAGCCCACCGTCGTCGTCTCCGGTCCGAATGAGGATGTGTCGTCGAGGTCGAGATCGAACGACGAGGTGCATCCATGGGTGTTGTTATTCCAGTAGCCCAGATGAAACGGGTTTTGGGGGTCGCAGCCGTCGTGCGGCGCCCACAGGTGGGAGTCGAGGTCCGTCGGCGTCGCGCCCCAAGAGAGCACAATGCGCATCTGACCCTGGGTCAGCGCGGTGGTCATCGAGCCGTTTTGCGAGCCGGTGTTGCGCGCGCCGAGCACGTACACCGAAAACTTCGTGTCGCAACGGTTCAGGGCGGTCGCATACGCCGTGTAGACCCCCGCGTCGAGCGAGATCGTGAATTGTCCGCTGGCATTCGTGGTGGTCGAGCCGACGACCGCCTCGGTATCAGGCGCGTTGATCCCCGCGCGGAAATCGAGCGCTGCGCCCCCGATCGCGAAGCCCGTGAGCGCGTCCTTGATGACGCCGGAAACCGAGCCGAGAAGGATGAGCGGCTTGGGCACCAGCCAAACATTGGCGAGCTGCGTGGTGCCGTTGTCGAAGACACGGGTCCAAAGCTGCGTGTCCTGATGCGTCGGGTGCGTCACGTCGATGATGTACTCGAGTTCGTTCACTTGCGCGAAGTTAAATGCGCCATCGGGACCCGTCGTGATGACGGTCGGGTCGGCCGGGGTGCCGTCCAAGAAGAGAAGTCGCACCTCGGCGCCCTCGACCGGGCTCATGTTGCGAGGATCGACCACGACGCCTTCGACATCGCCCGCGCGGCTCTCGGCTACCGGTGAGACGGGATCGAACACGTCGGCGTCGATCATCTCGGCGGTTGCCGCATCATCGCCGGCGGAAGGCTCGCCGACCTGCGCGGCCTTTGCAGAGGCGTCGCTTTCGTCGGATTCTTCCCCCGCGACGCACGAAAACGCCGCGATGGCCATCATCACCACCAGCATCCATCCCCATCTATTGGTCATCGCCAATTCCTCCGGGCAAGCCGCGACCCGTGAAACACGGGCAGTACCTTCACGCAGCGGATCGGTGCGCCGCGCGTACCAAAGGCGTACACGTGGGCCTCGTCGGACCCTCTGCACGACAAACCTCTGTATGCCACACCGGTTTGGGATTGTCCATAAAGATGGGCGTTGCCGTATTGAGACGTTCTTCATCGGGCCGAGCCGCGAGTCCGGCCAAAGCGACCTAACCCTTTGATTTCTGGTCAAGGTACTTCTCGACACCCCGGTTCAGCTCGTCGAAGTTGGGCTTGGTCAGTCGCACCGCGAAGGCCTGAATCGTCGGTACGATCGACCTGAGCAGGATCTTGGGGACGATCTTGATCTTGTCCATGTCGGTGTGAATGGTTCCAAACAGGCGAATGCGCGTTCGCGAACCGTCGGCGACGAAGGAATTGCGCCCCGTGACGCGCACCGCGTCGGAGAGCTCGGGCATCGTCAGGACATAGTCGACGTGGTGGTCAGTGTCGAGCCAGGTAGCCGTATCCACCCACGAGAACAGATCCTTGGAAACGAGCTTCGCCGCCGGGCCGGGCAGCTTGGCCTTGGCGTGCCACCACAGCACCGTGTTCACGCCGCCGTCGAACTCCTCGCGCTTCTCCACGTCGATGCGCTCGATGTTCGGCAGCAGGTGAATCAGGTTCGGCACCTCGTTGCGATAGATCGGCCATGTGACGTCGAGGGGAAATCGCACGGTGTCGGTGAATTCGTAGTCGTGAATCACTTCGGCCATCGATCGCTCCTATCCGCGCTTCTTCTTGCGAAGCTCGAGCGCGGTTTTGAGTCCCTTCTCGCGAATCGTTTTGATCGCGAGCCGGGCGGGGGTCATGACGTGAAAACGCTTCGCGTGGCGACGTAGCCGGTCCTCGTCGATCTCGATGCCGAGCCCCGGCGACTGCGGCACCTCGACCGTCCCCGCCGCGTCCACCTCGATCGGTCGCCGCAAGATGCCGTCACGCGCCTCGGGCACCCAACCCGGCGGCTCGTAGGGATACTCGAGGGGCAGATCGCCGCCGCACATCGCCTTGAGTTGCAGGTTTTCGAGAAACCCCACCCCGTTCGTCCACGTGTGCGGCGAATAAAGCAGTCCGCGCGCGTGGCACTCATCGATGATCCAGCGACCGTCCTCCAGCCCGCCCGCGAAGGTCGCGTCGGGCTGGAAGATGTCGAACGCACCGCGATCCAGAGCCGCGCGCATCTCCTGCCGGCTCGTGTGCAATTCGCCGCCGGCGATGGGGGTCTTCACGCGCCGACGCAGCTCGGCGTAGCCCTCGAAGTCGTGCATGTCGAGGGGCTCCTCGATCCACGCGATTCCCAGTTCGTCGCACACGAGCCCGAAACGCGTCGCGCGTTCCAGATCCCACACCGGCGCGGGATCGACCAGCGAGACGAGCCAGCCTTGATTGGCGTCCACGGCGATCGGGAAATCTCTCCCGACCTCTTCGCGCACGCGGCGCAGGATCTCGAAGTCCTCGTTTTCGTCGAAGGAATGCACGCGCAGCTTGAGGGCGCGAAAGCCCTTGCGGCGGACGTCGTCGAGCCAAGGTTTTCTTCGCTCGAAAGAGCGGATTTCGCCCGACGAAGCGTAGCAGGGGAATCGCTCGACGGTCGGCGCGTTCGGCTTGAGCAGTTTGTAGACCGGCTTGCCCTCGATCTTGCCCTTCAGATCCCAGAATGCAGGCTCGATCCACCAGTTACGCCATCCCAGATACCCGGCTTCCTTGATGCGCTGGCGCACCGTGGCGATATCGACCGGATCGACGCCCAGCAGGAAGCCGCCGAGCAGTTCGCCCAGACCTTCGCGCTCGGTGGTGAACGCCGTACCCGCCGCAACACCGACGTGCCCGCCATCCGTCGTCAGGCGGATCAGCGTGAATCGGTTGTGCGTCTGCGGGTAGCCCGGAATCCACGACGGATAAAACGGCGTGGCGAGTGGAATGTTGACGTGGAAGAGTTCGATCCGCGCAAGCCGGCTCATCGCCGCCTCCGATCATTCGCCCATGATCTTGATGAGGGCGCGCTTTTTCCGACGCCCGTCGAATTCGTAGTAAAAGATCTGCTCCCAGGTGCCGAAATCGAGCCGCCCGTCGGTGATCGCCACGACGACCTCGCGCCCCATCACCTGCCGCTTCAGGTGCGCGTCGGCGTTGTCCTCGCCGGTGCGGTTGTGCCGGTATCGGCTGGTCGGCGCGTGCGGCGCGAGACGCTCCAGCCATTCGTCGTAATCTTGATGCAGGCCCGACTCGTCGTCGTTGATGAAGACGCTCGCGGTGATGTGCATCGCGTTCACGAGGCAAAGGCCGTTTTTCACGCCGCTCTTGGTCACCGCGGCCTGCACACGGTCGGTGATGTTTTCGAGACCCCGGCGATCGGGGATGTTGAACCAGATTTCTTCGCGATGGTGTTTCATGAATGCCCCGGCGACGGTTTTAGCAATGACGTGCCGTCGTGTCCACGTCGGCGACTCCCCTCGCCCGTTTGACAGGAGAGGGGCTTGGGGTGAGGGCGCTCAATTTCTCTTGCCTACGGGCTCATCGCGAGCGACAATTTCTCATCCCCGCGCGAGGTGGCCCATGGAGATCCGCGATCTCGGTGTGATGCTCGGTGTCTTCGTCGCGATCCTCGCCGCGTGGACCGCGTTCGCCGAAACCAAGCCCGATGACCCGGCGAAACGCGACCTCATGGTGCGCACGCAAATCGAGGCGCGCGGAGTGAAAGACCCGCTGGTTCTCGCCGCGATGCGCAAAGTCCCGCGCCACCGTTTTGTGCCCGAAGCCGTCGCGCACGCCGCGTATGACGACATGCCGCTGCCCATCGGCAACGAGCAGACGATCAGCCAGCCGTACATCGTCGCGTTCATGACCGAGGCCGCACGGGTGAAACGCGGCGACAAGGTCCTCGAGATCGGCACGGGCTCGGGCTATCAGGCCGCGGTGCTCGCCGAAATCGCGGACCGCGTCTTCACGATCGAGATCATCTGCGACCTCGCCGACCGCGCGCGGACCACACTGCAAACGCTGGGGTATCGCAAGGTCGAAGTGCGCTGCGGGGACGGATATCAGGGCTGGAAGGAGCACGCGCCGTTCGACGCGATCATCGTCACCGCCGCGCCGCCCGAGATCCCTAAACCGCTCGTCGAGCAGCTCGCCGAGGGCGGTCGACTCGTCGCGCCCGTCGGCCCAAATCCCGACGCGCAGGAACTGGTGCGTCTAACGAAGGTGGGCGGGGATCTGAAACGCGAGACGCTGCTGCCCGTGCGTTTCGTGCCGCTCACGGGCCCCGGCACGGGCATTCCCACGCCGCGCTGACGGTCCACTACTCGAATTTCTCCGCGAAGAAATTCGCGCTTTGGCGCATGATGCGCGGCGCGACGAAAATCGCCGAGTAGTGTCCCGTCGGCACGGTGATGCGCGTCGGGCGGTGCGCCGCGTTCCACCACGCGGTGGCGTGCGTGTAAGGCACGACGCGGTCGAAAAGCGGGTTCATGGTCAATACCCGGTGCGGATCGATGTTCGGCGCGTAGGTGAGCGGTTCCACGTCGTGCAGCGTCGCACGGGCGCGTGTCATGAGTTCGCTTTCGTTCCAGCCATCGCGTTTCGCGACAGCGTGGCGGAAATCGACGACCTCGCCCTCCTCGCTCTCGAGAATCAACCCGGCGAAGTCGCCGCCGTTGAGCAGGAACACGCCTGCGCGGATGCGACTTTCAACGGCCATCAGCAAACTCGCCTGAAATCCGCCCATCGAGATCCCGCACACGCCGAGCCGCTCGGGGTCGGCCTCGGGTTGCGCGAGCCACCAGTCGATGCCGCGACGCACATCGATCACGGTCGCGCGCAGTACCGCCCGCGTGTTGTCGAGGCCGAGTTCCGGGTCGAGCACGCGGCTCTTTCGCTCGAAACGCAGCACGTGGAATCCGCGATTGACGAAGTACTCGGCGAACATTTTTTCGACATCGTATTCGCCGCCCAGAATCGGCAGCAAGATGATCGTTCCGCGCGGCGCGGGCGGCTTGTACCACCACAGCACGACGGTGTCGTCGATATTCGGCTCGCGCACGTACCCGGGAAAACTCACGCGACGCAGTTCGCGCCCCGGCGTGGATTCCATCGGGGCGACGGCGGCGTGGATCTCGGCGCGTTCGTAGCCGAAGACCGACTCGGGATCGATGCGCCGGGCGGCGTCGGCCGCGGCGTCGTCGCGCACGTACTTGGTGGTGCATGACGCCAAAACGACCATACCGAACAATGCGAACGCGGCGACAAGAAATCTACGCATGGCACAATTCTCCATAATTCAAGCCGATTTCGGCGACAACTCCAAATCCAAATCGCGCATCGACGCGAAGCGCACGCCGTCCGAGCGCAGCGCCCGGATCATCGCGCGCAGGCGACCGGCGGTCTTGGCGAGGTTGTTGTAGTGGCGGAACGAGCGCCACGCGCCGAGCCCACGCACGCGCGGCTGATCGGGGTCGAGTTCCCACGGGTGCAGATAGAAGACGAATAGACCCGTTTGAGCGAGGATCCGCCGCGCCCCTGAAATAAAGACGCCCGGTGGGTAGAGTCGAAAGTACCCTCCCCCGCCCCACGCCACCGTGCGACCGAACAGCTTTCGCGTCGAAACGGGGATTTCCAATAACCCGGTTTCGGTGTCGCGATACGTCCCCGGCACGGGGTGTTCGTACGCCGCCGTGTCGAGTCGCCCGTATCGGTCGTGAAGGGCAAACTCGTTAAGGCTCGAATCGTAACGGTAGCCCGCCGCCGCAATTCGCTCCATGACAGCCTGGCTGATCGTGAAACTCGGCGCTCGATAGCCCGTGACCGCTTGCCCCGCGAGGTCTTCGAGCAACAACTTGCTCTCGCGCAGATTCGCGTCGATCTCGGGCGGAGTCAGGTCGAAGTTCGAGCGGTGGTCCATGCCGTGCGACGCGATCTCGAACCCCCGCGCCGCCGCGTCGCGCACGAGCCCCGGAATGCGCTGCGCCACGTCGCCGAGCACGAAGAGCGTGCCCGTCTGGGCGCCACCTTCCTGCAAAATGTCGAGAAATAGCCTCGTCGATCGCTCGCAGCGCGATTCCTGATTCGCCCACGTCGAAGGTGGAAATAGCGGACGCAGGTTCTCGACCTGATACCACTCCTCGACATCCAGACTCAGCACGCACGTCGGGCGAATCGGCGATTTCATCCCGCGTGTCATATCCCATTTCGCAGCCCGCCGACAGAGTTGCGTTCGTTGACCCGCGGAAGCCTCGCGAGCAATGTGCGCGCTGAGGTTAACGGGCATGTCGAGCACGCTTGAACCGGACATCGACGTAGCGGTGATTGGCGGCGGGGTTGTGGGGCTTTCGTGCGCGTACGACCTCGCTCAGCGCGGCAGGTCGGTCGTGCTCTTCGAGCGACACTCGCGCCTTGGCGAAGAAACCTCCACCCACAACAGCGGCGTCATCCACGCGGGCATCTACTACCCGAACGGTTCGCTCAAGGCGAGGCTGTGCTTGCAGGGTCGCCGCCGCCTGATCGCCCGGCTCCGCGAGTGGGACATCCCCCACCGCATCGGCGGCAAGCTGATCGTCGCGCAGGATGGTCCCGAGATCGCCGTGCTGGAGCGCCTGCGCGAAAACGCCGAGGGGAACGGCGTGACGGATCTGCGTCTGCTGGACGGGGCGCAGGTGCGCGAACTGGAGCCGCACGTCGTAGCCCGGCCCGCCCTGTGGTCGCCGGGCACGGGGGTTTTCGACGTCGGCGCGTACCTGCGTGCGCTCGAAACCCGACTGATTGCCGCGGGCGGCGTGGTGCTGACCGATGCGCCGGTCGTCGGCATCGAGCGCAACGAATACAGGATCGATATCTTCACCGCCACGCGTGGGCGGGTGCGTGCGCGGCTCGTCATCAACGCGGCGGGACTTTTCGCCGACGACATCGCCGCGATGTGCGGCGAAACCGGCCACCGCATTTATCCGTGCCGGGGCGAGTACGCCATCGTCATCCCCCGCAAGGCGCAGGTGGTGACGAACCTCGTGTATCCGGTCCCCGGGCATTTGGGTCTCGGCGTACACTTGACGCGCACCGTTCACGGCGAACTCTGGCTCGGACCCGACGCGCGTTTCATCGACGACAAGGGCGATTACGAATCGAACCGCCGCCTGGCCGAGGATTTCTTCGACGAGGCGCACCGGCTCTGCCCCGCCCTCGAACCGGGCGATCTGCGTGTGGGGCCCTCGGGAATCCGCCCCAAGCGCCACGGACCCGGCGAGGCCGCGCCCGACTTTCACATCTCGCCGCAACGCGACGACCCGCGCATTCTGCACATGATCGGCATCGAGTCGCCCGGGCTGACCGCTTCGCCAGCAATCGGCTGGATGGCATGCGACTGGGCGTCGGAAGTTCTGGACTGACAGGGCCGAATGTCTGTGTTAGAACGCCCGTGACCGCGTTCGGCGAAATGGGGAGTGAGCGATGCGTGGGGTGATTCTTGCGGGCGGAACGGCGACGCGCATGCGTCCGCTGACCGACATCACCAACAAACATCTGTTGCCCGTGGGCCGCGTGCCGATGATCTATCACGCGATCGCGCAGTTCAAACGCGCGGGGCTGCGCGACATCCTCGTCGTGACCGGGCGCGACCACATGGGCCACATGGTGCAGCAGCTCGGCTCGGGGCGGCAGTTCGGCGTGAACTTCACCTTCAAGGTGCAGGACCGCGCGGGCGGCATCGCCGAGGCGCTGGGGCTGGCGCGCGATTTCGCCGCCGGGCAGTCGGTGGCCGTGCACCTGGGCGACAACATCTTCGAGGATTCCATCGCGACGCACATCCACAGCTACCTCGCGCAGGGCGAGGCGGGCGCGATGATCTTTTTGAAAGAGGTCGAGGACCCGGAGCGTTTCGGCGTCGCCGAACTCGACGAGAGCGGGCGCGTGCTGTCGATCGAGGAAAAGCCCGCCGCTCCGAAGTCGAACCTCGCGGTGACGGGGCTTTACATTTACGATCACACGGTCTTCGAGGTGATTCCGCACCTGAAGCCGTCGAAGCGCGGCGAACTCGAAATCACCGATGTGAACAATCACTTTGTGCGCGTCGGCAAAATGAAGGCGGTTCGCCTGCGCGGCTACTGGACCGACGCGGGGACGCTGGATTCGTGGCGGCACGCCAACGAGCTGGCGTGGTCGAAGTCGTTCGACGATCTGTTTGAGAAATCCGAGTGAGAGGAGCGACGACGTGGCGCAGAAACTGATCGACGGCGTGGTGGTGAAGCCGCTGCGCGTGATTCCCGACGAGCGCGGGCGGCTGATGGAGATTTTGCGCTGCGACGACGCGGTTTACGAAAAGTTCGGGCAGGTCTACATGACGGCGGCCTACCCCGGCGTGGTGAAGGGCTGGCACTATCACCGTTTGCAAACGGATCACTTCGCCGTGGTGCACGGCATGATGAAGCTGGTGCTGTGGGACGGGCGCGACTCGGCGCTGGGCTACGGCCACGAGGGCCCCGTTTCCCCCACCGCGAATCTGGTCAACGAGTTCTTCATGGGGCAGCACAACCCGATCCTCGTGAAAATCCCCATTGGCGTGATGCACGGGTTCAAGGCGATCGGCGAGACCGAGGCCA
Organism: uncultured bacterium; assembly: GCA_964586775.1. GTDB lineage: Bacteria > Lernaellota > Lernaellaia > JACKCT01 > JACKCT01 > JADLEX01. The sequence continues at coordinate 21,987 of CAZPJD010000042.1, forward strand.
TCGTCATCAACATCCCGACGATGCCCTACCGCTACGACGACCCCGACGAATACCGCGTGCACCCGCACGACAACAACATCCCCTACGACTGGTCGCGCAAAGACGGATAACACGGAGGCCCGCGTGCCCTCGATGAACGTCCTCGTCACCGGCGCCGCCGGATTCATCGGATCGAACTTCGTCCGCCTCATGCGCGAGACGCACCCCGGCGCGCGCATCGTGGCGCTCGACGCCCTCACCTATGCGGGCAATCTGGAAAACCTCGCCGGGATCGAACCGGGCGAGCGCTATGCCTTCGTGAAGGCCGACATCCGCGACGACGCGGCGCTGGCGGACCTTTTCAAGCGTGAGCGATTCACGCACGTCGCCCACCTCGCGGCCGAGAGCCACGTGGACCGCTCGATCCTCGGTCCCGCGGTCTTCGTGGACGTCAACGTGATGGGCACGCTGAAGATGCTCGAGGCCGCGAAGGCGCACGGCGTCTCGCGCTACGTGCAGATCAGCACCGACGAGGTGTACGGGTCGCTCGGTGCCACGGGCAAGTTCACCGAGGATCTGCCGCTCGTGCCGAGCAGTCCCTACTCGGCGTCGAAGGCTTCGGCGGACCATTTGGTGAACGCCTATCGGCACACCTTCGGCCTCGATACGGTCATCACGCGGTGTTCCAACAACTACGGCCCGTATCAATTCCCCGAAAAACTCATCCCGCTGATGATCGCGAACTGCATCGAGGGCAAGCCCCTGCCCGTCTACGGCGACGGCATGCAAATCCGCGACTGGCTACACGTCCAAGACCACTGCCGCGCCATCGAAGCCGCCATGACGCGCGGGATCGCGGGCGAGGTCTACAACATCGGCGGAAACAACGAGTGGGCGAACATCGACATCGTGAAGCTCATCATCGAGACCGTCGATGACCGTCTCGGCCGCCCGCGCGGCGCGTCGGCCACCCTCATCACGCACGTCAAGGACCGGCCCGGCCACGACCGCCGCTACGCGATGGACGCGTCGAAGATCGAGCGCGAACTCGGTTGGCGACCGCACTACACCTTCGAGCGCGGAATCGTCGAGACCATCGATTGGTATCTGGCGAACGAGGCGTGGTGGCGGCGGATCATCTCGGGCGAGTACCGCGAGTTCTACGATCGCTGGTACGGGGACCGCTAGCTTTTACGCTCCCACAGATCGATCGTCCTGCCCAGATTTGTTTGCGCGTCGTAACGCTCGCGCACGAATTTCCGAGCGAGAATCGCCTTCGCTCGTGCGTTCGCCGGGTCTTCGATGCACGCCGCGAGCGCGTCCGACAGCGCGCGCGCGTCCTCCACGGGCACGAGCGTTCCCACACGCCCGTGATCTAGCGCCTCGGGGATTCCGCCCGCCGCGCACGCAATCGCGGGCACACCGTCGGCCATGGCTTCGAGCAGGGCGAAGGGCTGACCCTCTGATCGGCTCGGCAACACAAAGAGGTCGAACGCGCCGGTCACGGAGCGCGGATCGTCGCACCATCCCGCGAATTTGATGACGTCCTCCACGCCGCGTGTGACCGCGAGTTCTGCGAGTGCGGCGCGATCGGGTCCATCGCCGAGCACCGTGACGTGGAATCGCGCCCTCGCTGTGGGATCGAGAAGTGCGAGGGCCTCGATGAGCACGTCGATCCCCTTTTGCCGATGCAGCCGCGCCACGCACACCGCGTGAAGAGTCCGCTGCGGCAAGCTGAACCGATACGCGGCCTCAACGCGCGAAATGCACGACCCCGTCTGCGGCGAAACGCTGTTGGGGATGACGTGCAGGCGCTCCGATTCGAAGCCGTAGCCGCGCAGAAGCGCCGCATTGTGCGCGCTGACGGCGATCACGGCTTTCGCGCGTCGATAGAGTTCACGAATGCGCGCGCGCAGGTCCGGCTCAAACGTGAACCCCTCGGCGACATATTGCTCGACAAACACGAGCGGCAGACCCGCGTCACGCGCGACCTCGCGCGGGATCACGGTGGTCCACGGCGCGCCGCACGCGGCGTGCACGACACCCGGACGCGTCCATGCAAGCGCCTCGCGCGTCGCCTCGCGCCGCGCGTCTTCGGTGTGCGCTCGATGATAGAGCCCGCGTCGCATGAGCGGTACGTCGAGCTCCGAGATGCGTCGCGCCAGCGCGCCCGAACCCCCGCCATCGTCCATGAGAAGGGACGGCGACCATCCACGCTCGCGCGCAGCGACGCATAGATCGGCGACGTAGGTGTCCACCCCGCCCGGCGCTGTGACATCGGTGACGACGAGGACGCGTTTCACGGCGAAGCGCCGATCGCGTCGAGGACCTCGCCCAGGCCAAGCGCCTGGGCCGTGGTGCGCGTGTTCGCAATGAAACCCGGCGAGAGCCCGCCGATCACCATCGTGCCGCGATAGGCCGAGGCGTCGCTCAGCGGGCGGATCGGAACGCCGCTGACCGCGCCCTCGGACGCGAGCAGCCCCGCGTCGTACACCGCCTCCACAGCCACGCCCGCGTCGAGCGCGCCGGAAATCAGCGCATCGATTTCCTTGCCCGCGCGCAGAAACGCGATGGGTCCGCCAGGACTCATCTGCGTAAACGCACGCGCCGCAATGCGGCGGGGCAGCACGCGATCGAGCACGTCGGCGGGCAACGCGAATTGATCGCGCAATCCCGCTTTCCGCTTTTCATCAAGCGCCGCCAACGCACGCGCATAGCCGGCCTGCGCGGTTCGTTCGCGCGCAAAGATGCCATAGCGATGAACGATCCACGCCTCGAACGCGCGAGCATCGGCCTCGGGGAAGAACCGCCAGCCGAGATAAACATTGTTCGCCGTGAGGCGCTCGATCATGAAGTCGAAGCTCGATCGCGCCTGGGGCTCATGACGCACCACGCATCCATCCACGAAACGCACGTCATGCCCCGCCGCGAGCACGCGAAACGCCAGGTCGTACTCCTCGACGTAGGTGCCATAGATTTCGGGATAGCCTCCGAGGCAGAGGAATAAATCGCGTGGCATCGCCGCGCCGCAGCCGACATGCGCGTAGGGCGCGCCGCCCTCTTCCCACGATCCGTCGGGCAGCTTCACCCACGCCGCCGCGATGCCGGTGCGACCGTCGGCGAGCGCGTCGAGCATTCGCTCCAGCGCGCCGGGTTCGGGGTAAGAGTCGTCGTCGAGCATGACCACGACCGGCGCGGTCGCAGCCTTGGCCGCATCGTTTCGCGCGGCCGATTCGCGGTTGGTTTCCAGACGCAGCACGCGAACATCCCGATAGCGCCGCGCGATCTCGCCCGCCGTACCGTCGTCCGACGCGTTGTCGGCGACGATGACCTCCACATCCAGCCCCGGCGCCTGGGCGATGCGCCCAAGCGTCTCGATCACGCGGGCGCACCGGTTGCGCGTCGGCAGGATCAGGGCGGCGTGCGTGGAATGGGGCACGATGCGCATGGCGGCTCCGGATTTGGGCGAAGTTTAGGGGGATGGCCCACTTGACTCAATATCCGCGCGCTCGATCATGCCGCGATTCGCGCGGAGGTGCGTCGTGGATGTATTTGAGGCGATTCGTTCGCGGCGATCGTGCCGCTCGTTCGTGCCGGGGCTGCGAATCGATCGGGGCACGCTCGAGGAAATATTTTCGCTCGCCGTGCTCGCGCCGTCGTCGTTCAACCTTCAGCCGTGGAAATTTTTGGTCATCGAAGACGAGCAGACGCGCTCGCGCATTCGGCCCATCGCGAAGGATCAGGCGCAGATCACCGACTCATCGGCGCTCGTCGTCGTGTGCGCGCACGAACGGCCCGCCCAGGTCGCGCCCGACGCCTTCGCCCGGCGCGTCGATTCGGGACAATGGACGCCGGAGCGTCGCGAACGCGCGCTGCGTGCGGTGGATCAGCTTTACCCCGACGACCTTGCCCGGCGCGAGTATGCAATCCGCAATTCGACCTTCGCGGCGGCGCACATCTTGCTGGCGGCCGAGGGTCTCGGCCTCGCGACATGCCCGATCATTGGTTTCGACAAACCCGTCCTGACGGAAATGCTCGGCGTCGGCTCTCCGTGGGTGATATCGTTTCTGATTGCGATCGGGACACGCAAGAGCGAAGACCCGCCGCGCCCGCCGCGGAAAGCGATCGACCGCGTGGTCTTCTACGAGTCGTTCGAATGAAAAACGGCCGGGCGAACCCGGCCGCGTCGCGTCGATCCCGGCGCGATCACTCGTACTTCACGCTGCACCCATAGGGCTTGGTCTGCGCGGGATTCGGCGCCTGCCCCGCGGCCAGGGCCTTGAGCGCCGCCGCGACGTAGTTGTCGGCGTTCGCCGGATCGCCCATGGGCATGGGCTTGTCGTCCATCGCGCCCGCGTAAACGAGCACGCCGTTCTTATCCACGATGTACATGTGCGGCGTCGTCTTCGCGCCGTACGCGGTACCGACCTTGCCATCGGCGTCGTAGAGTTGCGGGTGCGTGATGTTGCTGTCCTTCATCCACTTCGCGTAATCGGCGGGCGCGAGGAAGTCCTGATGATCCTTGTTCGTCGAGTTGATCGCGAGAAACACCACGTCGCCGTTCGCCGCGATGAGCTTTTTCATGGTGCCGCCCTTCACGTGCTTTTTTACGAAGGGGCAGCCGGGGTTCGTCCATTCCAGCACCACCGTCTTGCCCTTGTAGGCCGACAGCTTGTGCACCTTGCCCGCCGTGTCGGTGAGCTCGAAGTCGGGCGCGGGTTTGCCCACCGCGGCGCTCTCGGCGAACGCGGGCGCGGACGCGAATAGGCTCGTCGAGAACGCGAGCAGCATGGGAATGAGTCGAAGTCGGATCGATCGAAGCATCACGCTGGGCATCGGTCTGGCCTCCGGGATCGTTGCGAAGTTTCGCGCACGAGACTGCCCAAGTCGGCCCGGTCGCGCCATGACGATCGTCACGCCGCGTGCGCGAAATGCGGCACTCAGCGATCGGGGGACGCGCTTTTTCCGCCACCGAGCAACGAGAGCTTGCGCTCGTCGCGCTCGCGCAGTCCACGATCGATCAGGTCGTTGACCGCGGACTTCACGATCTCCTGACACTCCTCCACCGCGACGGGATCCTCAGCCGCCTCGGGGGGATACGGCAGGCGGATCGGCTCGCCGACGTACTGCGTCATTTTGGCGGGGAGCGGTAGGAGCCCGAGGCCGATCGGGACGCTGATCGGCAGCAGGGCCTTCTTGGTTCCGAAGAGTTTATAGGCCGTCGTGTAGCCATCGAAGAAGATTCGGTAGGTGTCGTCCGTGCCGACATTGGCCGATGGGATGATCGGACACCTGTTGCGCAGCGCCATGCGAATGAAGCCGTGGCGTCCCTTCCACAGGAGGCGGTAGCGATAGTGCGAAGACTTCCACGCTTCCTTCGCGCCGCCGGGCATGATGAAGATGAGCTCTTCGTTTTGCAGCAGGCGGTCGCCGTTTTCGTGGCTGCCGACCACCATCCCCATGTCCATGAAAAACTGCCGCAGGTACGGAAACTGATAGATGCGCCAGTCGGTCAGTCCGCGCGCCCAGCGCCCCGTGTGACGCAGGACCTCGTAAAACAGGAACCACCCATCGAGGGGCAGCAGGCCGTGATTCGAGATGATCATCGCCCGCCCATGCTTGGGCATGTTCTCGATACCGATCACCTCGTAGCGGAAATACTGCTTGAGCAGCCACTCGAGGGGCTCCATCGCGTGGAGCGTCTCCTTGCGCACGAGCGTCAGCCGGTCTTCGTCGCCATGTTGGTATCGATCCTTGGGGATATAGGCGAGAATCATGTCTTTCAAGTCGCGCGCGTACTTCGCCAGATCTTCGGACAGCGGATCGAATTCGTGCTTCGGCGTCGCGGGTCCTGGTTCTTCGAGCTCGATCATCTTGCGACGCAGGCGGTCGTCCTCGCGCGACTTACGCAGGATCTCGAGGCGAACGCGCTCCCGCTCGTCGGGCGAGAGCTGGTCGTAGTGCGCGATAAGTTCCTCGATGCTGTATTTCAAGTGACCTCCGTGGTCCTGCGCGTCGGGGCGGGAATATGGTAGAAATCGAGGACGGCGGCAACAACTCCCTTTCGGTTTACCTTGGAGGCGGCCATGTCCGGCTTTTCGCAACGTGTGGTACTCGGTCGATCGGGCCTTTCTGTCGGCCCCCTCGGCGTGTCCGGCGGATACGGTGTGCCAACGAGCGCGCTGCTCGAAGCCTTCGAGCGCGGCGTCAACTACTGGTATCACGGTTCGAGGCGCGCGGGCGGCATGACGCGGGCGATCCACGAGATCGTGAAGTCGGGACGACGCGACAGGCTCGTCGTCGTTTTGCAAAGCTACTCGCGCTGGCCGTCGATCACGGAAAAGACCTTCGCCGCCGGGCTCAAGTCGCTGCGTCTCGACTACGCCGACGTCCTGCTGCTCGGGTGGTTCAACGGGATGCCGAGCCGCAAGGTGCTCGACGGCGTGCGGGCGCTGCGCGATCGGGGTCTTTGCCGCCACGTCGCGATCTCGTCGCACCACCGCCCGGCTTTCGTCGATTTCGAGAAAGACGACCTCTTCTCGGTATTCCACATCCGCTACAACGCCGCGCACACGGGAGCCGAGAAAGATATCTTTCCGCACATCCCGGCAGATCGCCGTCCCGGCACGGTGGCTTACACCGCGACCCGGTGGGGCGACCTGTTCAAGCCGTCGAAGATGCCACAAGGCGAAGCGCCCCTGCGCGGCCGCGACGCCTATCGCTTCGTGCTCTCGAATCCCGACTTCAATGTATGCATGACGGGCCCGTCGAACGCCGAGCACATGCGCGAAGCGCTCGCCGCGCTCGACGAAGGGCCGCTCTCGGAGAGCGAGAACGAGCGAATCCGGCGCATCGGTCGTCATGTGCGCGGCAAGGACACGCTCGGCAACATCAAGGACTGACGCGGCCTATTCGTCGTCCACCGTCGCGTGCGTGCCGTCGCAAAACGGCGCGTTCTCGCTGCGCTTGCACATGCACAGCGCCTTGGTCTCGGTCTGGTCGATGTTGAAACGGATCGGTTGGAAGCCCGATCCGCGATGCGAACCGTCGCAAAACGGCTGATTGCCCGACATCCCACACGCGCACCACGCGTAAGACCCCGCGTCGAGTTCCGTTACCGCAGGCCGCTGGCCCGCCACTTTCGGCATTCCCATCGCTCACCTCCAGATTCGATCGGCGAAGGTGAAGTCCCCGCCATTGTTGACGATTCGTTGATACTCAAGACGGATACGGCGCGGCCTCGCGCAGTTGCAGTTCGAATCCGTCCGGGTCCGTCGTCGGCGCCAGGCACATCCCGCGCTCGCACACATACGCCGTCGACCGACCGCCGATGCGCACCTTGTTTGCCGCGAGCGGCGTCGCTTCGGCCAGTGCGCGGCCGTACGCCTCGTCGCGAATCACCACGACCGCCGCGTTCGGCACATAGACCGTACGCAGTCGATCGACCAGCGGATCGCCCGCGGCGTCACCGCGCACGACGACGATTTCGGCGGCGCGATCGGTTCGCAGGTCGAGCGCGCAGAACATCTCCGCCATCGCGCGCGGGTGATTGGCAAGAACCTGTCCAAACGCTCGCAGGCAGGCGTCGGCACGCGCGCGATACGCATCGTTGCCCGTGAAAGCCGCGAGACGCAGCAGGTTCAGCGCCGCGATCGAATTGCCGCACGGCTCGGCCCCGTCGTACATCGGCTTTTGTCGCGCAAGGAGTTCTTCATGGTCATCGGCGGTCATGAAGTATCCGCCCGACTCGTCGGCGAAGTGCGTGTCGAGTACGAGCTGAAGGCGCTTCGCCATCGTGAGATCCGCAGGATCGGATTCCATCTCAAACACATCGAGCAACGCGGCGATCAGGAACGCGTAGTCGTCGAGATATCCCGCATGCTTCGCCACACCGTCCTTGAATGTGTGATGTAGGCGTCCGTCCACGAGTACCGATGCGAGCAGGGCGTTCGTCGCGGTGCGCGCGGCCATCGCGTAGTGTGCGTCGCCGAGCGCGCGCGCGCCCTGCGCGAAAGCCGAGATCATCAGCGCGTTCCACGAGGTCTGCACCTTGGTGTCGCAAAGAGGCCGCGGTCGACCGTCGCGCGTGCGACGCAGGATTTCCCTCGCCGCGTCGATCCGCTTTCGGGCTTCTTGTTCATCGAGTTTGTTCCGGGCGGCGACTACCGCGAGCGGCATCGGCGTGTGCAGGATCGACCGACCCTCAAAGTTTCCTCGATCGCGCACGTTGTAGTAGTCGAGCACGAGCGTCGCGAGGGGCGCTTCCAGCGCCTCTCGGATCTCGTCCGGCGTCCACGTGAAGTAATAGCCCTCGTCCATGTGACCGTCGGGGCCGATGCTGTCGGCGTCGGTCGCGGAGTAAAACAAGCCCTCGGGGCTCGTCATCTCGCGAAGCACGTAGTCCAGCGTTTCGCGCGCGACGCGGGCGAAATCCGCGTCACCCGTCACGAGAAAACCGTCGAGATAGGCACGCACAAGTAGCGCGTTGTCGTAGAGCATCTTCTCGAAATGCGGCACCAGCCAGTGGTGATCGGTGGAGTAGCGATGAAAACCGCCCGCCACATGGTCATAGATGCCCCCCGCCGCCATCTTGGTGAGGGTGTTGGTCGCCATGTCGAGGCAACGTCGGTCTCCCGTGCGGCGGTGGTAACGCAGTAGCAGTCGGATCGGCAGACTGCTTGGAAATTTCGGCGCGCCGTCGATGCCGCCCTCGCGCGGATCGTAGTCCGCCGCGAACTCCTCGATGGCATTTCGCAGAAGCGAAGGGCCGGGAAGATCCGACTCGGCTCGCGCGGCGAATTGCCCGCGGATGGCGTCGGTGATTTCCTTCGCGGATTTTGCAATGCGCTGCGGTTCGCGGTCGAACACCTGGCGCAGACGCATGAGCATCGACAAGAAGCCCATCGGCGCGCCGCGGTCGCCGTCGCGCGCGGGGTAGTAGGTGCCGCCATAAAACGGTTCGCGATCCGCCGTCAGCCAAACCGTCATTGGCCAGCCACCATGGCCGGTGAGCATCTGCACGGCGCTCATGTAGATCGCATCCACGTCGGGGCGCTCTTCGCGGTCCACCTTGATCGCCACGTACTGCTGATTCAGAAACCGCGCGATGCCGAGGTCCTCGAACGACTCCTCCTCCATCACGTGGCACCAGTGGCACGTCGAGTACCCGATGGAAAGCAGCACCGGCCGACCGAGCCGCCGCGCCGTTTCGAACGCCTCGTCACCCCAGGCAAACCAATTCACCGGGTTGTGCGCATGCTGAAGCAAATATGGACTGGTTTCGGCGATGAGCCGATTCACGAATCGCGGCGCGCCATCGTCCAACAGGTGATGCGTGCGCGGCTGATAGTCGTCGCCCTTGGCCGCGAGCGCGGCCAGCAGGTCGTTCCAGCGCGCGGGCTCAAAGGCTTCCGCGCCCGGGGGAGTTTCGATTCGCGAGGCGGTTTCGGCGGCGTCGTTCATTCTTGCGGTCCAAGATATTCCGTGGACGCGCATCATGCACGGCGCGACCGCGCGCCGCTATGACGGCGATTAGCCCTTGTCGCGTCGGCCCGGCAGCAGATGGGTCGAACGCTGAAGCAGCCGATCGAGCCAACGCCGGGGCAACAAATAGACGAGGTGCGGCGCGATGCGGGCGAGAAAGTGCCGCCGGTATCGCGGCGCGGGTCGGGCGTCGTGAGCGATTCTCCAAATGAGATCGGAGATGACCTCCGGCGCGATAGCGCCCGCGTGTGTCTTTTCCCACTCGCGAAGGGCGAACGGGTAATCGTCGGCGTAACGAGGCGACGAGGCGAACCACGGCGCGCTGTCGCGATTTGCGCGCTCGACAAAGCGCGTCGCGACCGGCCCGGGCTGGATCGAAACTACGCGAATGCCGTCACGCTCGAGTTCCATGCGCAGCGCGTCGGTGATCGCCTCCAAGGCGTGTTTAGTGGCGGCGTAGGTCCCCGAGAGCGGCGAGGCCAGTTCGCCCGTCACGCTGCTGATGTTGACGATCGTCCCGCCGCCGCCGGCGCGCATGATGGGCGCGGCGCGCCGGGCCAGCGCGGTCGGCGCGAACACGTTGACCTCGAACATCTCGCGGATCGCCGCGTCGGTCTGATCCTCGATCGCCCCGCGCACGCCGTAACCCGCGTTGTTCACGAGCAGGTCGAGCCGATCCGTCCGCGAGGCAAGGTCGTCCATCAGCGCGTCGGCCGCGCCCGGGACCCCGAGATCACACATAAGCGGTGTCACGCCCGCCATCGGGCTCAATTCCTGTGCATCCTCGGGCCTGCGAACCGTCGCGAACACCTGCCAGCCACCCGCCGACAGGCGCTGCACGGTCGCACGCCCGATGCCCGACGAAGCGCCGGTCACCAGAGCGGTGGGAGTGCTGGCATGGCCCATCATGAAGCCTCCGTGCCGAGGTCGAATTTTTTCGAGATTCCGAATCCCGAAAGCCTCGACCGGATCGTGCCGCGAGCTTCCCAAGCGCGCGGTTTCTCACTATATCTAGCGGCGGTTTTCGCGCAATTCGCCATCGGCGGCGGCCGGGTTGGCGAAGTTACCGCGAGCGGGGCAAAACTTGTCGCTTTCCGACGACTACATCGACCACGCACGGCGCGCGCTTTCGCGAGTCGAAAAGCTTCTGCTCGACCTCGACGGTTCGCAGGATCGACAGGAAGAGTTCGACGAGGTCTTTCGCGAAATCCACTCGATCAAGGGAAGCGCGGGCTTCTTCAACCAACCGTCGCTCGGTCGCCGCGCGCATCAGGTCGAAAATATTCTGGATGCCCTGCGCACCTCGCGCCTCGATTACAACGACGATGTGGCGACGTTCTTGATGCTCGGCCGCGATCTGCTCGCGGTGGAACTCGAACCCGAGGCGAACCGGATCGACTCGAGCCCGATGGCCGCGGATTTCGAAAACCGCTACCACGCGATCGCCAAGCGCATCGCCGTGGTGCGCCGCCCGCGTTTCGACGAACTCCGCGAGATCCTGAACATGCTCGAGGCCGAAAGCGCGTCGAGCCCCGAGATCCTCGAAACGCCGCACGTGCATGAGCTTTTCGAGCGCATGGAGTCGCTGCGCGAGGGTCTTCGCGCACACCGCGAGGAACGCTGGGCCCAGCTCCTGCACGAGGAAACGCTGACGACGCACCCCGAGCTGGCCGATCTTCAGGAGATGGAGATCCTCGCCCGCCGGATGAAGGATGCGCCGCTTTCCGCCACGGACGCGAAGAGATTCCGCGAACGCCTGGCACACCTGCACGACCTGCACGGGTCGAACGCGCGCGTCATGACCGGGGTGGTCAGCCTGGAGCCGCTGTCGCGCTTCCTCGACGACGAACGCCTCGCGACGATGCCGCAGTTTCAGGCCGACGTGCGTCGGGCCATGCGGGATCTGATTTCGGCCGTGCTGGGCCCGCGCGGCGCGCGCGTCCAGAAGATGGGCGAGATCCTGATCGACGAAGGTCTCCTGAAGCCCGAGGACGTGGCGGATGCGGTCGGGCGGCAGCGCCGATTGGGCCAGATTCTGGTCGAGGACGGCAAGGTCACGCAGGCCGACGTCGAGCGCTCGCTATCGCGACAACGACGGCAAACCGACATCCGCGATCTGCTCGACGAAAGCGGGCCGACGCACCTGACGGTCCGCCGCGCGCGGATCGAGGAGTTGTCCGAGGCCATCCGACGCATTCGCGCGCTGGCGTCGCCCGGCGAAGAATTTCGCGACCGTCTCGAGTCGCTCATCGACGAACTCGACGGATGCGTCAATGGGCTGTTAACGGTTAGGTTTGGCGATCTTGTCGACCACATGCCGCGCTACGTTCGCGATGTGTCGAAATACCTCAAGACCGCCGCCGATGTGGAGATTTACGGCACCGAGGTCGAAATCGAGCGACACGTCGCCGATCGCCTCGGCGCGGCGCTCGTTCACCTCGTCAACAACGCGCTCGCCCACGGCATCGAGCCCGACGCCGCCGCGCGCGAGGCCGCACGAAAACCGATTCGAGGTCGTATCCGGATCGCGGCGACAAGCGAAGACGGGCACGTGGCGATCGAGGTCGCCGACGACGGGCGCGGGCTCGACCGGGAACGGATCGAAGCAAAAGCGCGGTCGATCGGAATCGTCGACGACGCGCACCGCGCGTCCATGAGCGACGATGATGTGTGGCGGCTCATCTTCCACCCGCGACTGACCACGTCGGCGCTCGTGAACGAAATCTCGGGGCGCGGCGTCGGCATGAACGTCGTCTTGCGCGCCATCGAGGAAATCGGCGGTTCGATCGAGATCGACAACCGACCCTGCCTGGGCGTGACGTTTCGTCTCCTCTTCCCAAGGTCGAAACGCGCAGCGCCTTAGCCGCGCCTCACGCGCCGAAGCGAACCGTCCACGCGTTCTCGACGCGCTCGACCGTTTCGGCCGGCAACTCCCAATCCGATCCCGCAAACAACTCGCCCACCTGCCGCTCGTTTCGCGCGCCGACAATCGCCGACGTGACCTCGGGCCGACGCAGCACCCACGCGGCGGCGAGCTGGCCGACGCTGCGCCCGTGGTCGGCGGCGATCGCGCGCAAATCGTCCACGAACGCCAGATTCGGCGTGAGTTTCGGCTCGCGGTAGTTCTCGGAAAAGCGCTTTCGCCAATCCTCGTCGGGCAGAGCCTCGATGCGGGCGCGGTCGAACTTGCCCGTCAGCAGACCCGACGCGAGCGGCGAATAGGCGACGACGCCGATGTGATTCGCGCCGCAGTACGGCAGAATTTCGGCCTCGATGTCGCGACGCAGCAGGTGATAGGGCGGCTGCAAGCTGGCGACGGGGGCGATGGCGCCCGCCCGCTTCATCTGCGCCACGGAGAAATTCGACACGCCCGCGTAGCGGATCTTTCCCGCGGTCATGAGGTCCTGAAGCGCGCCCCACCCCTCCTCGATATCGGCGTCGGGATTCGGCCAGTGGATCTGGTAGAGGTCGATCACATCCGTGTTCAGCCGACGCAGCGATTCCTCGCACTCGCGCCGAACCGACTCGGCCTTGATTCGGCCAGAGATTTTCCCGGCATCGTCCCACACGAGCGCGCACTTGGTCGCCAAAAACACGCGGTCGCGGCGGCCCTCCAGCGCCTTGGCGACCACGCGCTCCGACCTGCCGAGACCGTACATCGCCGCCGTGTCGATCCAGTTGACGCCGATGTCGAGCGCCGCATGGATGGCGCGGATCGAGTCGGCGTCGTCCTGCGGCCCCCAGCCGTATTCCCAACCGCCGCCGCCGATGGCCCACGCGCCGAATCCGATCACGGAGAGTTGTTCGCCCGTAAAGCCCAGTGTTCGCGTACGCATCACGTCCTCCGATTTCTGGCGGGCAATCTACGACACGCGATTCGATTCGACCACATGATCCAGCGACGGCGCGGAGTCGATAAGCAGTCGCGTGTAGGGGTGCGCGGGATCGCGCAGCACCTGAGCGGTTGCGCCCTGCTCCACGAATCGCCCTTCGTACATGACGGCGACGCGGGTGCACAGCGCCTTCACCGCGCGGATGTCGTGCGTGATGAACATCAGGGTGAACGGGCGTTCGCGGCGAATCGCGTCCAGCAGCGCCAGGATCTGCGCCTGCACCGAGACATCGAGCGAGGCGATGGGCTCGTCGGCCACGACGAACTCGGGCTCGAGCGCGAGGGCGCGCGCGATCAACACGCGCTGGCGCTGGCCGCCCGAGAGTTCGTGAGGAAATCGTCGCGCGACGCCCGCGTCGAGGCCGACCATCGCGAGCAGGTGTGCGGCTCGCTCGATCCGTTCGGCGCGGCCGCTGGCGAGTCCGTGAACCAGCAGCGGCTCCGTCACCGCGTCGCCGATCCGCATGCGCGGCGAGAGCGCGCCGCCCACGTCCTGAAACACCATCTGCGCGCGGCGACGAAGATCCTTCCAACCGTCGCGCGAAAGATCCTTCGTCGATTGGTCGAAAAGTCGAACGTCGTCCGCCACCGAGAGCACGAGTCCCAGGATGGCCTTGCCCAGCGAACTCTTGCCGCAGCCCGATTCCCCGATGATGCCGAGCGATTCCCCCGCGCGAATCTCCAGATCGACGCCGCGCACGGCGTGCGTCACCGCACGGCCGCGCCGGTATTCCACCCGCAGGTTTCGAACATCGAGCACGAGGTCGGCCGACATGGCGGCAATCTAACGACGCGCGAAGGCGGCGTCGAGCGACCGCGTCAGTCGGTGTCCGAAGTGCTGTAGAGCTTCATCCAGATCGGGGCGTGATCCGAAAGATCGTTGACGAAGTTCAGCGTATTCGACACGTAGTCGCGCCCGGCCGACGAAAACTCCGTCAGGTACGACGCCTGAAACCAGAAGTGGTCGTACGCCGATGCGTAGCCGCCGGATGCGTTGAGCGTCGTCAGGTCGTTGACCTTCCACGTCACCGCCGGCGTCAGCGTCGTGAGCGCCGTCCACCACGCCGACGTCGCGGCCGCGTTGTGATCGCCGAGCAAAATGACGTCCTGATCGGTCGTGTCCGATGCCTGCACCGTGCCGAAGACCTTGGAGATCTGCGTGATCTCCGCC
>CAZPJD010000043.1:0-39496 GCA_964586775.1 uncultured bacterium
ACGGCGATCGAGGGCCGGTCGGCCATGAACATGCCCGAGTAGTCCTGCATGAGGCCCGTGAGCCAGCCGATCCCCGTGCGGTAGGCGTATCGTGGTTTGTTGTCGTCCTCGTACACGATCATCGGCACGCCGTTGTGGACCGCCATGTCGTAGCGCGTGATCGGTCCGACCAGCGTGGCGACCTCTTCGTCGGTGTCCACGCCGTTGTCGCGCTTGCGGTACATCAAGCGCGACGTGTTCGCCGCGCAGTCGTACTCGACATACGCGACGTGGAAGATGTCGCCATTCGCGATGACGACGGGCCGCGACTCGAAGTAGTGTTCGTGGTCGGGCAGGATGATCTCGACGTCCCACGTCGGGTCGTTCTCGGAGCCGATTGCGACATCGGCGACGTATTCGGATGCCTCCAGGCACGAGAGCGTGTGCCGCTCGTGCATGCCGAGCACCACGTGACGCCGGCCGTCGGTGTTGTGGATCCAATCGGGCGCCACGTGCCCCGCCGCCTCGTCGATGATCGTCGCGACGCCCCAATTGTCGGCGCCCAGTCGCTGCGCGAAATTGATAAAGAAGTCCTCGGGCCCTGTGCTGTCGAGATACACGATCTGGCCCATGCCGTCTTCATCGAGGTCCGCGATCATCGGCCGCGCGACGGTTCCGACCTCGGCGACCGTCTCGGTGACGAGTTTCCGACGATGGATCCCGGCCTTCAGTTCGCCGGTCGTCTGGTCGTGGAACAGATACGCGGGTTCGGCGTCGGGCGTTCGCGCCACCGCCAGCGGTCCAAAGGTCCCGGGTTCGAGGTCGTCGAATTCCCACGATCCGCTCTGGTCGGTCGCGAATCCCAATTCCGTCTCGGTGCGATAGCCCAGATAGACGTGGCCGTTGCCGTCGACGATCACGCCGGGATCGCGGGCGGGCTCGTTCACCACCACCTGCGCCGACCATGTGCTGGACGCGGGGGCGCGGCGCGTGAGTTTGAGGCGCTGGAACTGCGAATCGAAGTAGGCGATGTAGACCGCGTCGTCGCGGCCGATGGCGATCGACGAGTCCCAACCCACGTCGAGGACGGTCAGATCGGCCTGCTGGGCGACCCAGTTCCCGGTTTCGTTGCTCACATGCAGCAACCGACCGTTCGAGGCGTCGTAGCAACTGATGTGCACGGACCCCGTGCCGTCGAGTGCGATGTCCACGTGGCGTCCCACGTTGCCCACGTCGAGCACGGTCTGGACCGCCCAGATGCCGCTCTTATTGGTCGCGTAACGCAGGTCGCCGTTCAACTCCTCGTAGTAGGCGATGTGCAGATCGCCGCTGGAGTCGCCCACCATCGCGAGGTCGGAGCCGATATCGCCTTCGGTGTCGACCGGTTCGTGAACCCGCGTGCTCCAGACGTCGCGGATGACATCCAGCGATTTGTCGACCGGGTTGCGATACGCGATGTGCACGATCGTGGTCTGGCCGCCGAGCCCGAGCGAAACGATGGACGGCGCTTCGGCGATCACACCGATCTCCTCGGCGACGACGTCGAAACCCTCTTCCCATTTGTAGGCGAACAGCGAGCGACCCTTGATCGCCGCCGCATAAATCAAACCGTCCCAATTGACGGCGAGGTCGAGGCCATCCTTGCCCGGTGAACCGCCCGCGACGCGTTCGGTCTCGAAGTGCAGGCTGGTCGTGGTGGTGGTGCTGGTGGTGGTGACGATCGTGGTTGTGGTGGTCGTGGTGGGAGAGGTGTCGTCGTCGCCGGTGTCGTCGTCGAGATCGTCGTCGGTATCGTCGTCGCCGGTGTCGTCGTCGGCGTCATCATCGGGCGGCGGCGTGTAGTCGTCGTCATCGTCGGCGTCGTCGTCACCGCCTCCACCGACGCGTCCGGCGTCCTGCGTTTCCCCGCCGCCGCACCCCGCCGTGACGGCGAGCAACGCGCAAACGAACACAAAAAAGTACGCCTGGACCAATCCCGTTCGCGACATCGCCGACTCCATCCGCGAAGCGTCGATCGACGGACACGTTTTTCCAAGACGCAGTGTCAAGAAGGGTTTCGCCTCGCCCTCTTCACGAAAGAACTATCATGAACGCCGGTCGTGAATCAAATTGAGATTCAATGGGTTGCCCGAACGGTGATGTCCGTTACCGTGAAATCCTGCGCGACGTCATGACCGACGTTGGCGAACTGCCCGGCCGCGACCGCGCGTTTCGTTGACCCTGTCGGTGCGCGGGCAGTATGTTTTCAAAATGGATGACGCCGAGAAGCCGCGAACGAAGGACACCGAGGCCGCGCCCGACCCCGCCGGTGATCTCGCCCGGATGCGCGTCCTGATCGCGAAACTCTCGCTCGGCACGTTCGGGCAGAGCTTCACCGCGGACGAGGTGCGTCTGCTGGCCCGAATGCGAGCGGACCGCGAAACGATCCGCGCGATCCTTCAGACCGAGGTCGCCCGCGCCGAGGGATCGAACGAAATCGGACGCGAGCGCGTCGAAAATCTCGTGCGCATGATCGAGAAGATCTGCCGGTAACAATCCGTTACATTTTTCTCCCGGGCAGTTGCCGAATTTTCTAGGCAGTGCCTGTCGGATATGCTAATCGGGTCCGTCACTGACGGCGTGGCGTCAGGCGCGCGCCCGCCCGAAAAAGGAGCCGTTTCCATGCCGCGATGGATCCTTGCGTGTGCGCTCGCCGCGTTCGCGGTCTTCGCGCTCGGCGCGTCGTCCGCCGACGCCGACGGGCGGATCTCGGGCGTCGTCACCGATGCGTCGTCGCTGGTGCCGATGCAGGGCGTCGAGGTCGAGATCGAGGGCGCGGATCGGCGGACGCTGACCGACGAGGAAGGCGCGTACCGATTCGACGACGTGCCCGACGGCGAGTACGTGCTCGTCTTTCGTTCGAACGGCTACGATCCCCTGAAGGAGACCGTGACCGTTTCCGGCAAGGCCTTGACGCACAGCGTGGACCTCAAGCCCGCCAGCGGCGAGTTCACCTTGCAGGAAGTGGCCGTGACCGCGCGGAAGGAGATCGCCGACGTCGCGAAGCAGACCATTTCACGCGAAGAGATCATGACGATGCCCGGCGCGGGCGGCGATGCGGTGCGCGTCGTCGAGTCGATGCCCGGCGTCGTGCGCAACCCCGTCAGTTCGTTCACGACCGGCCCCGCGATCCGCGGCACGAGCGCTGAGGATAGCCGCTATTACGTCGACGGCTTCGACATCCCGCAGCTCCTTCACTTCGGCGGGTTGCAGACCGTCATCAACTCCGAGTGGATCGAATCGCTCGACTACTACGCGGGCGGGTACTCCACCAAGTACGGCAACGCGATGGGCGGCATAGTCGAGATCAACACGCGCGCGCCGAACAATCAAAAGTTTTCGGGCGTCGCCGACATCACGAATTATTCGAGCTTCGTGCTCGCCGAAGGCCCTTTCAGCAAGGACGGCGCGTGGAGCGGCGGCGCAGCGGTGCGACGCAGCTTCATCGACTTCATCCTTCCCGCGTTACTGCCCGACGATGAAGGCGCCTTCACCGTCGTTCCCCGCTTTTACGATTATCAGGCGATGGCGGCTTGGCGGCCCAATCCGCGCCACTCGGTGCGCCTGTTCGCCTACGGCTCCGACGACGCGTTCGGTTTTCTGAACAAGGAGGCGAACGAGGAGCAGCCCACGGCCGACCAGACCTTCGATTTCGAGGCGTGGTTTCATCAGCCGTCGTTATCCTGGACGTACACGCCGGACGCTTCGGTGACCAATCGCCTGGCCGCCGCGTACAACGTGCAGAACCTGTCGATCGCCGTTTTCAAGGACACGACATTCGACATCTCCGGCGCGGTCCCCGTGGTGCGCGACGACCTGACGTGGAAGATTGCGCCGTGGAACACGCTCGCGGTGGGTGTCGAGGGCATGGCCGGCGATTTCCACGTGACGGCCGATGTGATCCGCCCACCCAAGGAAGGCGACCCGAGCGCCAATCTCTTCAACGAACGCGCGTACCGCTACGACGAAACGCTCTCGCTCGCCATCTTCGAGGGCTACATCGAAGACTCCTTCAAGATCGCCGACACGGTGATTCTCACGCCGGGAGTGCGCGCGACGGCGGGGACCTTCTTTAACGAGGACATCGAGGTGACGCAGTCGTCGTACGACCCGCGCTTTTTCACGCGCGTGTTCGCGACGAAAAAACTCACCTTCAAGGGCGCGGTCGGCGTGTATCATCAGTATCCGCAGCCCGACGAATTCCTGCCGCCCTTCGGCACCGACAAGGTCGATCCCGAGTACGCCGTCAGCTACAACGGCGGCGCGGAGTACGACTTCGGCGAGGGTTGGTCCATCGACGCGCAGGGCTACTACAAGCAACTCGAAAACCTCGTCGCGGGGACCGACGCCGACGACCCGGAACCTTACAACAACGAGGGCATCGGCCACGTCTACGGCGCGGAGCTGCTGGCGCGAAAGGATCTCACGGACCGGCTCTACGGATGGTTTTCGTACACCTTCACCGTGAGCGAGCGGCGCGACCAGCCGGGTGACGACTGGCGCTACTTCGATCAGGATCAGCGGCACAACGCGGTGGTGGTGGCGTCGTACCGGCTCGGCGAGCACTGGCGCGTCGGCGGTCGGTTCACCTACGCCACCGGATTGCCCTTCACCGAGATCGAGTCGGCGCTCTACAACGCCGACACCGACTCGTACGTGCCGCTTTACAGCGACAAGATCAACGAAGAACGCGACGAGCCGATCCACCAGCTCGACGTGCGGGTCGACCGCGCGTGGGAGTACACGAACTGGCAGCTCACGGTCTATCTCGACCTGCAAAACGTCTACTTCCGCAAGCAGCCCGTCGGCTACATCTATAACTACGACTACACGGAACGCGAAGCCCTGACGCTTCCGACCTTCTATCCGACGCTGGGCGTCGCGGCCCGGTGGTAAAGGAGGTCCGCATGAAACGCCACACGGTCATCCTGCTGCTTGTGCTGTTGGCGACCTGCGCCGCCTGCGACATCCCCGAGTTCGATCCGCCCAACAGGATCACGCACGACCGCGTGATTGCGATCAAGACCGAGCCGCGTGAAGCGGCGCCCGGCGACACCGTCACCGTGACCGGCGTTGCCGTGACGATGGACGGAGAGCCGCTGCTCGAACCCAAGTCGTGGATCGTCACGGGCATCGCCGGATTCTCCGCGGGCGAAGACGGCGACGAGCTGCCAGTGGGCGAAATCTATATGGAAGCGCCCGGGCTCCCGCCGTTCTCGTTCACGGTCCCAGAAAATCCCGACGAGTTCGAGGCGAAATTCGGCATCCCATACGATCCCGAGGGCACCGTGCTCACCGTCGCGCTCGCTGTGGGCGATCTTGGCGGCGACCCCCTCATCGCGCTCAAGTCGTTCATCGTGATGGACGCGCCGCTGAAGCAAAACCCCGTCTTTCACAAGATCGACGTGCTGCGCGATGGCGAACCGGTCGAGCCGGACGCCGACGGCGTGACCGTGGTGGGAAACGTGGGCTCGATCAAGCTGATTGCCGACGTCGAGTTCCCCACGCGCGGCGACAACGTGACCTTCCACTGGTACACCGCCACCAAGGGCGTCGAGTACTCCGTCGAAAAAGCGACCGAATGGCGCCTGCCCAAAAAGGCGGGGCGCTACCACGTGTGGTGCGTGGCGCGCGAAAACAGTCCCTCGATCATCGAGGGTGGCGACGTGCGCGTTTCGAGCGCGGGCGTGGACTTTGGCCACGCGATCGTCGAGGTGACATCGGGAGAGTGAAGCGGGCGTGAAATCCGCCCGTCGGACACGGCGATCCGCCGCATACCGACCGATTGACAGGACGTGTCACAAACGTTTTGATGCGCCCGAATGAGTTCCGGTGCGTGTGGCGCCGGACATGAAATGTTTTCGAGGTGATCGGCGTGGGGCATTCGATGCGACGGGGCGTCGCGCGGTCCAGGTTCCCTCGCCCACGACGTGGAGTTACGACATGAACGGTGATCTGTTCCGGACGATTCAGAACGAGATCCGCAGCCTGTCGAGGGACATCGAAGTGCTCGACTACCAGCTCGTCGAAAAACGGCGGGCGCTCGAACTGCTCAAGGACGTGGCGAGCCAGCTCAAGGTTTTCGACGCGGCGCTCCCTCGTCGGCGTACGAAGCAGAAAGTCACGCCGATGATCTTCGCCACGCTCAAGGGCAAGAAGAAACCCATCGAGCCGAAGCAGATTCTCGAGCAGCTTGCCGGCGCGGGATACCACGGCTCGTCGGCGGTGGTGTATGCCACGCTTGGTCGACTGGTCCGCAAGGGTTTGCTCGTGCGCGGACCCGAAGGCGGATACATGCTGCCGCTCGCGTAATCGCCCCGCGCGGCGATCCACGCACCGGCTCCCCTTGCCCGGCTCCGCGAACGGGTGATACACATTCGCCCGGAGCGCCCCATGCTCGAATCGACGATGCCGGGGCGAGGGGGAAAATCGATGTCCGCAAAATCCGCACGTCCGGGCGCGTTTGCGCTCGTGCTCGCCGCACTGGTCGCCCTGTTGGTCGCCGCGCCGCTGGCGGCGCAGTGGTCCGATCCGGTGTCGTTCGACACCAACGCGTCCAAGTCCATGAAGCTCAAGATCCCCGCGGTGCCGCTCTCCGAAACCGAGACCGCGGACCTGCTCGCGGGCAAGCCGATCCCGAAGTTGCTCGAGGGCGAGGGCGGACTGAAGAAGGGTTGGATGCGGCTGGTGGTGCCCTTCGAACCGCCGACGGTCTGGCGCGTCATCACCAACGTCGAGAAGTTCGATCTCGAGTCCGAGGAGTTCCCCTCCAACGGCTCCATCACGGCCAAGAAACGCACGTTCATGCCCTACACCTTCGATTGCGCGCCGTGCGTCGAGGGCGGCAAGTTTTACATGTACCAGCTTCTGGTCATGCCCTTCGTCGATCCGCGCCATTTCACGCTCGAGCGTCACAACAACCGCCAGAGCTTTCCATGGGAGAGCACGTGGAATCAGGTCCCGGGCATCAAGTGCCAGGACCAGATGAACCCGTCCGTCGAGGAGTTTCGCAAGAGCGCGATCCTGACCGAGAAGAACACGGGGACGTGGCACGTCGCGCCGCTGCCCAAGGAGTGGGTGAAGTCGCGCGAGGACCTGCTCAAGACCGACCTCATCTACTACGTCGATTCCAATCCCGGCGGAAATCTGTCGGCGATTTTGCCGGTGGTGAACAAGGCGACGAAGGTCGCGCTGCCGGCGCTCGCCGACAACGTGCTCTTCCACTGCCGGCGCTGGGAGAAATTCGCCGCGAAGCATCATCCCGACGACGTGGCCAAATGGAAGCAGGAACTGACGGACTACCGCAAGGCGGTCGGATTCACGCAGTAACGAAAAGACCCGAGCAGGCACACCGCCGGGATCGAGGCGATGATGGGAACGTGGCGGAGAATCGGTCGAGGAACATTGCGCGGCGCATTGCTCGCGATCCTGTTGATGAGCGCCGCCTGCGGAGCTGGCGACGATTCGGGCGACGACGCTTCGACGGGCTCGGGGTCTGACGACGACACGGGCGATGACGACTCCGCGTACGACGATGACGCAGACGACGACGACACGTTCCCACCGCTTCCCGACGACGATGCCGACGACGATTCCTCGGACGACGACGCGGATGACGATTCGACCGACGACGACACCGACGACGACGCGGATGACGACTCCGATGACGATGCGGACGACGATGCCGACGACGATGCTGACGACGATGCTGACGACGACACGGACCCCATCGACATCGATATCCCCGAGGGTTGCAATCCGTTCGCGACGAGCGACGAGTGCCTACTGCCCTACCCCAGCGGCTTCTATCAGATCGACGATCCCACGACCGAGACCGGCAAGCGCGTGAATTATCCCGAAGACGCCGTGGAGATGCGCCCCGGCAAATTCTTCGACGTGACGATGATCAACACCGCGGACGGCTCATCGCCCGCGTCGCCGATCCTGCTGTACTTCGGCCGCGATGTGGATCCCGACGTGCTCACCGACATCCACGAGATGGAAGAGTCGCTCACTCCGGGCAATCCGGTGGCTCTGTTCAACATGGACACGGGCGAGCGCGTCCTGTGCATGGTGGAAATGGACATGAACCACCGCGACGGATACGACGGCCGTTACGTTTTCATCATTCGCCCGATGGAACCGATGCAAAACGGGGCGCGTCACATCGTCGTGCTCACGGACCACGTGATCGGCGCCGACGGCGAGCCCTTCGATTCGCCGCCGGCCTTCGCCGCGCTGCGCGACGAGGTGCCCACCACGAATTCGATCGTCGAAGGAGTGCGTTCGGACTACGAGGACATCTTCGATTTTCTGGAGAGCAAGGACTACGACCGCGACGATCTGCTGCTCGCGTGGGACTTCACCGTGGCGAGCGAGAACTACATTCTGGGCAGCGTTCTCTCGATGCGCGACGCCACCCTCGAGCAGGCCGCGACCACGGGGTTTTCGTACACACTCTCGCTCGTGCAGCAGGACCCGAACGCGAATCTGGCTTACATGGTGCAGGGCGATTTCACGCCGCCGAACTACCTGAACGACGACAGCGAGTTCAACTACGACGCCGACCACCACCCCGTCTTGCAGGGTCCGCGCAGCTACCCGTTCACGATGATCATTCCGAAAAAAGCCTACGACGGCGATCCGCTGCCGCTGGTCGTGTTCGGCCACGGCCTCTTCGGATCGGGACGATCGTATCTGGCGGGTTGGGGCGCGAACATCTTTCAGAGTCTCGCGCAGGAGCACGGCGTGGTGATGATCGCGACGGACTGGATCGGTCTGTCCGAGGGCGATCTGGAACTCATCATCGAGGAATTGCTGCCCGACCTGAATCGCATCCGCCTCGTCACCGACCGGCTTCAGCAATCCCTCGTCAACAACCTGGCCATGACCGAGATGGCGCTGGCCGATTTGCAGCACGACGCGGCGATCGACGTGGGCGACCACGATCTGCTCGACGATACGCGCGTCTACTACTACGGCGTCAGCCTCGGCGGCATCCAGGGCGCGTCGTTTGTCTCGATCTCGCAGCGCATCGAACGGGGCGTGCTCGCCGTGACGGGCGCGGTGTGGTCGAATCTGCTGTCGCGCTCGGTGAACTGGCTGCTGGTGAAGACGCTCATGGACGTCTTCTACCCCGATCCGCTCATCCAGCAGATCGGCATCGCGGTCATGCAATCGCTGTTCGATCACGCGGACCCGGTGAACATCTCCCAGCTCATGTATCGACGACCGCTGCCCGACGCGCCGGAAGAGCGCGTGGTGCTGTTGCAGGAGTCCATCGGCGATTCGCAGGTGCCCAACATGAGCACCGAGGTGCTGGCCCGCGCCATGGGGGCGGACCTGCTGACGCCCGCGATCTACAACGTCGTCGGTCTCGACGGCATTCCCGCTCCGACATCCCAACCCGTGATGACGCAGATCTATCTGGTCGATCAGGCGCTGGCGAATTTCCCGCCCGACGATAACGTGCCGCCGAGCGGAGACAACGGCGTGCACTCCGACGCCGTGCTGCTGCCGCACGTTCTCGACCAGGTGGCGACGCTGCTCGAAACAGGGGTCATCCAGCAATACTGTTCGGGGCTGTGCGATCCGGACTGAAGGAAGTCTCTCACGTCTCCTCGTACGCGAGCTCCAAATGGATCGCTCCGACGTCGCACGTGACGGGCACGGCGACGACCGGCAGGCGGTGCTGGTGGGCAATGACGTGCGCCGGCCCGACAACGACGGTGGGGATCGTCATCTCGAACCTGTATCCGAGGTCGCCCAGCGAATTCTTGGCGGAACCCATGACCATGTTGGCGATCTCCCCCGCCATGTTGGTCACGGTTTCGTCAACCTCGGTGAAGGTTTCGCCGAGCATCCGGGACGTGATCGCCATGATCGTTTCGTTGGGAAACGTGATGGCGAGCGAACCGCGCACGCGCGCGCCCGACAGGCCGATCAGCCCGCTCACGTCGCCGTGACCGTGGTCGTCCCGTTTCAGAAACGGCTTTCCGACTTCGGCCGACGTGTTCGCCATCTTCGAGAGCACTTCGAGAAAGGCTGCCGGAAATGCGTTGATGAATTCGGCTTTCATGTCGCTCTCCCGGCGGCCGCGCCGCCCGCTCTCATTCAGTTCGCCAACGGGTCGATGATTTCGCCAATGCCGTTTTCGAGGTGCGTACGAAGGAAGTGCGCGATCTGATCTCGCGACGCCGCACCCAGTGCGTCGCCGACGAACATGAGCTGATGCTCGTCGGTGTCGTACTGATAGAAACCCGACCCCTCGTGCGGACAGGTCGCATGGGGAGTATCGGCATCCCAGACGAATGGCTCAAGCTGCGGCCAGCCGCCCGCGCGGGCGTAATATCCGCCGGACGCGCCGCCGAGCGTGTAATCGTCCGACGCGCCCATGTGCAGCACGTCCGGGTCGTGGCCTTCCATACCGTCGAGCTGGTCGTCTTTCACGTGGTTCAGGTAATTCGCGGGATCGCCCGCGTCGAGAATGTTCTGCAACAGCGCGCCGACCACGTAGGCCGTATCCACCACGCGCAGGCTCGGAATCTCGTCCTCGAGGTCCTCGATCACGTCGCGAAACGGCTCCACCACCGGGCCTTCCAGCCCGATCGTCGTGTATTTCGCCCCGGCCATACCCATGACGTAGGCGTCGATGTCCTCGGCGAGCGCGGCGAAGATGCCGCCGTGGATGGTGCCCAGCGAATGGCCGAAATAGTACTGCGTCGTGCCGTCGAGATCGGGTGTGCCGTCGCCGTCGTCGTCGCCGAGGGGAACCTCGTCGGGCGATTCCATGGCGCGCAGCGCGTGCGAAAGCCACAGGTGGTCGGAGATCGTCTGACGGATGTTGTCGCGCCAGCGCAGCGGAGACAAAAAATCGAAGTAGCACAGCGCGACCGCGAACTCGAAATCGCTGTCGGGCGCGCGGTCGCCGTGGCACACCGCGTCGATGCCCGCGACGGCGAATCCGTTGCCTCCGTAGAACGACCCGACGTAATCGGAATAAACATGCCCCTTCGACGAAATCGCCCCGTGCGCGAAGATCATGATCGGCCACGGCTGGCCGTCGGGGTGCGCGTCGGCCGACGGCAGCGACAGCACCACCGTGATATCCTCATAGTGATCGACCACCGGCTCGCCGCCGTCGAACTCCCACACGCCGTCGCCGTTCTGGAAGATCGGCACCGAGAGCGTCGCCGTCGCAAAGGCGTCGAGGTTCGCGTCGCCGGTGGGCGAAATCGTCCAGTTGGTCAGCTCGGGCGGGTCGTCCTCGGCCATCTCGTCGAGCTTGGCGCGCACCGCGTTCATGCCGCCGGTCGCGTCGAGCGTGGTGAAGTCCGCGATCGACAGAACACTTTCGGGCGCGACGCCCAAGTCCGCCAGCCGAGCCAGATCGTCCGTCCAGCGCGCCGCGAGGCCACGGTCCACTTCACCCTCGCCCGCAAAGTAGACGTCCCGCATCGACGGTGACGCCTGATAACAGCCGCCCGCGGCGGGCGCGAGGTGGCGCGTGGCGACGAGCAGATAGCGGGTTCGTTCGCGCAGCGGCCACCAGGGCGTGAGACGCACGCTGCGTTTGATCCACTCGGCTTTGACCCGCGCGAACTCGCCGTCGTGCGGGCTGGCGGGATCGGCGACCATCAGCAAGAGGCCGTCGCCCGCGCCGGGATCGTCAATGTCGGGCAGCGTTGCGGGATCGACCTCGTCGTGAACGGGCACGTAGATGCTGCCGAGGGTGGAGAACCCGTCGAGCGCGTTGACCGCGTCGAAGATCCAGCCGAGCGACGCCGCCATGCCGATGGGCCGCGTGGTGTTTTCGTTGATCATCACGCGCATCCCCGTGGCGGTCGAGTCGTCGGGGGTGGTGTAGAGGTTGTTGGGGAAGGGGACCGTGAACGGTCCTTGGCGAATCTGAAAATCGAAGATTGGTCCGTCGGCGCAGCTTTCGGGGTACGCGGGGCCGGTGTCGTCGTCGGCGTCGTCGTCGGGGAGCGGCGGCCACGTATCGTCGTCGCCCGTGTCGTCGTCCGTCGCGTCGTCATCGCCCGCATCGTCGTCGGTCGAGGCGTCGTCGTCGCCCGGCGAGTCGTCGTCGGACCCGGAGTCCGTCGAATCGTCGTCGTCTCCGCAACCCGCCGCGACGCAGCCGAGGATGAGCAGAAACAGGAGAATCGCCGCGGACTTTCCACGCACATCGAACCCCGAAAAATCCGTCGATTATTAAGACCGGCGCGTCCGTTTGTAAATCGTCGCGTAGCGCTCGACTTGTGATGAATCGGCGCACGGCGCTAACATCCGGCCATGCGTCGGTGGATTCTTGTTATTGCGCTCATGTGCGCCGCGCCCGCGTTCGCCGAGGACTTTTCCGCGCCCGGCGATCACGAGGGCGCGATGCGCTTCGGCGGCGACGAGCGACTCTTCATCCTGCACGCTCCGCCCGGCGACGCGCCCCCCGGCGGACGCGCGCTCGTCGTCGTGCTGCACGGCGGGGCGGGCAACGCGGCGCAGATCGCCAAGCTCACCGGCTTTTCTCATCTGGCCGACCGCGAGAATTTTCTCGTGCTCTATCCCGAGGGTATCTCGGCGCGAATCAAGCGCCTCGCCGTGTGGAATTCGGGCAACTGTTGCGGGCCCGCCCTCGACCGAAAGGTCGACGACGTCGGCTTCCTCGCGGCGTTGCTCGATCACGTCAAAACGCTCGCGCCCTACGACGAGAAGCGTGTTTTCATGACGGGGCTGTCCAACGGCGCGATGATGGCCTATCGATTCGCGTGCGAACGCGCCGACCGCGTGGCGGCGATCGCGCCGGTGGCCGGGGCGATGGGTGCCCAGTGCGCGGCGTCGCGGCCGGTGTCGCTGCTGGTCATCCACGGCACCGACGACAAAAACGTGCGTTATGCGGGCGGCAAGCCCGAGAAGCAGCTCGATCCGCACCCGCGCGTGGACCGCTCCGTCGCCGACGCGAAGACGTACTGGTCCACGCAAAACCGATGCGCGGGCGCGCCCACGGTGTCGCGCAAGGGCAACGTGGAGACGGAAGTCTTCAGCGGCTGCGCCGACGGCACGCGGGTCGTGATCGTCACCCTCCACGGCGGCGGCCATACGTGGCCCGGTGGCCCGAGGACCTGGGCTCTCGGCGACGCGCCCGTCCGAGACCTCGGCGCCACCACGGCGATCTGGGAATTCTTCAAAACCAATTAGGGACAGCCGCCGATTATACGCCGAACGCTCACAACGGCGGTAAGAGCTGGGGGAATAAACCGGTGGCTGTCCTTATTCACTTGTTCAAGCCGGCGGCCGCCCGGACAACGCCCCTCGAATGAGCGCTCGTCATACCGGGATCGGTGTCACGGAAAAGGAATCTTCCGACCTCACGCGCCGGTCGCGCGCGGCCTTGGTTCGCGGCCGCCGCTCCAGTACGGATTTTCTTCGCAGCGGAAAAGCGCGAGCTTCATGAAATACCGCCCCGAGTTGGGACGGGCTTCCTGCCGCGGCCTCATACGGCAAAACAGTGGTGAGCGCATGAGCGGTTTGTGCTAGGTTCGTCGCATGAAATCCCTCGGCGTGTTTCTGGCGGTTTTGGCGGCGTGTGTGTTTTGCGCGTGCGGATCGGACGGCGGCTCCGCGGATGACGACGATGCCTCGATTGTCGACGACGACACGGCGGATGACGACGCATTCGACGACGATTCGATCGACGACGACGGCGATGACGATACGTGGCCGCCGTTGCCCGACGACGATACGGGCGACGATGATACCGACGACGATGCGGATGACGACAGCGACGACGACAGCGATGACGATCTGGACCCCGTCACGCCGAACCCCGACGCGCGGGCCGACGCATTCCGGCTTTTCTACAAGGAACGCTCGGCGCGCGTGAACCTCGCGCTCAACCGCATCGCGCTCTCGGGCGACGCGGTGGCGGCGAACGCCTTCGCCTCGGGCGTCGTGGCGAAATCGGGAGACGAGTGGGAGGTGGTCGCGGGGCCCGCGGACAACAACCCCTTCGGCAAGACGCTTTACCAGACGTGGAAGCTGTATCAGGCGATCGGCGGGCGCGACCTGGAACTCGCGCTCGTGCGCATGTTCGAGGGCATCGTCTTCAATGAGGCGGTGACCGGACACCCGGGGCTCACCACGCGCGAGGCGTTTCCCGGCTGGACGCGCACCATGGACGGCATCGGCGACGCGATCACACGCACCCGCGACGGCGCCCCCGTCAGCGGGCCGGTGACCTACGACCCCGTGCTCGAGCAGGAGATTCTGGACACGTTTTACGACGGGGTTTCGATCACCTATCGCGAGAACCCCGAGGAGTGGATGTTCAACCACAAGCCCGTCAACGCGCTGACGAGCTACGCGATCACCTACGTCTTCGACGAACTCGATCACGATCCACCGTTTCTGCGTCAGTCGGATTGCTGCTCGTCGTTCATGATCACGCAGACCGGCGATTGGACCGGCGCGTATTGGGGCAACCACAACTCGCGCGACAACTTCACCGACTACGCGATGGGCTTCATCGCCGCATTCGAGGTGGAGTCGCTCGACGGCGTGAACAGCGACGTGGCCGCGGCGGCGCATCGCGCGGCCGAGGCGGCGCGGCGCATCGGCGACAACATCGTCGCGAACGACAACGTGCTCATGACCGTGGACGAGTGGCACGACTACGACACGCTCACGCCCGCGGGCGCGATGAATCCCGACGGCGAGGTCGAGTGGCAGGATCTGGGCAGCCTCGCGTCGTGCCAGATGGCCTACGTCGCGCATGCGATCTCGACCGACGGGCTCTCGTGGCCGGTGCCGCAAACCCCGTTGCCCGGCGCGATCGAGACGTCTTTGCTGCGCCAGCTCTTCGACCTGCTCGGCATCAGCCCGCCGCTGCCGGTGCACCAGTGCACGGGGATCGACGACGCCTTCGTCGGGCTTACGTGGGGCGATTTGGTGGACGCCGAGATCTTCGGCATCCCGCTGTGGGAGGCGGCGGAGCTGATCGCAACGCTCGCGCCGGACCTGTTTCCCGAATTGCTCGGCGGGATGATGGACGATTTCTCCGAGCTCATGCTCGGCGCGGTCAACCTGTGCGCCTATGCCCGCGCGGTGGGCGACGACGAGCTATACGACCATTCGCGCCAGACCCTCGCCAATTTCGTGGAGATCGAGAAGATCCTCGCCCGGCTTGTGTACGGCGTCGTCGCGCGCGTGCCCGGCAGCGACAACGACACGCGCGTGCGCGAGCTGGTGCGCGATACCAACGACCTGCTCTACAACGGCGCGCTCTACGCACGCATGTTCGGCATCGACTCGCCGCTGGAGTACTTCGAGGGATTTTCGCGCGGCAACGGGGCGCTCGGCGGCATTGAGGGATTCCTGATGCTCGTCGACACCGCCGAAGCGCCCCTGCTGACCGACGACGAGATCGCCGCGCAAATCGAAGCGCGGCTCGTTTCAGTGTACGACCGCGCGCCGTGGCGCGTGCAGCGCTATCGCGATCGGTTTGGATACACTTATCCCGTGCGCCGCGCGGGCGACGGTTACGAAGCGATCGGACCCGACGACACCTGGATGCCGACGGAGAACTCGCGCCATGTGGGGTTCGGTCTCGCGCCTTCGAGCGTGTGGTTCGAGGCGACGCTGTGCGTGGACAGCCCCGAAACGCTCGACTGCTCGTGGGCGCGGCTCGGCTGCGCCCCGGCGGATCTCGACGAAAGCGGCGGCGTGGATGCCACCGACGCGGCGGCGTTCGCGCAGGCGTGGACCGACTTCGGCGAGGGCGCGTCGTGCGACGCGGGCAACGACTGGTGCGACGGCGCGGATCTGGATCAGAGCGGAACGCTCGACGCCGACGACCAGGGGTACATGGACGCCGCGCAGGGGTGCGTGGTGTGAAGTGGATTTGGAGCGGGGGAGCGGAGTGATGATGGCACGGATCTGTGTTTGGGTTTTGGCGACGGCGATCGGCCTTGCGTTCGCGGCGTGCGGCTGCGGCGACGACAACGATTCCGCGAGCCCGACCGACGATGACGCGGCGGATGACGATTCGGCGGATGACGATTCATCGGACGATGATTCCGCGGGCGATGACGACACCTGGCCGCCGTTGCCCGACGACGACGGCGACGACGACGCACAATCGGGCGATGTGATCGTCTACGAGAGCGGCGACGATCTGGTGATTGCCAACAATCTCGTCTCGGTGCGCTACCACCGATCTTTCGGGCGTTACTCCGTGCTCGGCGGCGACGGTGCGGTGGTGATCGATCACGCCGAGTCGCTCGCCCAGTCGAACGTCATGGCCCCCGCGCACAAGTGGAAAACCAGCGCGATGACGCTCGCGAGCTGGACCGCGGACGACTACGCGTGCGAACTCGGCGAGGGCATGCAAATCGCGCTCACCTTTACGCCGTCGCGCGCGGGCGAGCCGGGCATCGAGGTCTTGTTCGCGGTGCTCGACAACCAAAGCGCCGTGCTCGTCGATATGCGCGTGGCGAACACGACCGGCGACGATCTCAAAGTCGGCTCGATGTACGCTGTGCTCGCGGGGCCGCCCGCGGGGCGACTGCTGTTTGGCGAGGACCGCGACCTGCGCTTTTTGGGCAACGGCACATTGACGTTTCTGGAATTCATCTCGCCGATATTTCCCGGCACCACGCCCGCCCTCGCGAACTGGAGTGCGCTCATTTACAACCAGGTCAACGGCGCCAACCTGATGGCGGGGTATCTGTCGTTCGAGGTCGGCTACCCGGTCGTCTTCATGGGGCCGCGCTCGGCGGGTGGACCGGGGCAGGTTTTTCACGCGACGAGCGAGTACGATTTCGCCAAGACGCTCGCGCCGGGCGACGCGCTCGACGCCGAAACGCTCGTCCTCGACTTCGGACAGCCGACGCCTTTCGATGCCCTCGAGCTTTACGCCGACCGGCTCAAGGTGTGGAATCACATTTCGCTATGGACCGAGCGGCACCCCGAGATCGGCGTGCCCGCGGGCTGGAACTCGTGGAGTGGCAGCGGGTCGTCGGGCGGCTACGGCACGAACATCAACGAGACGATCATCGTCGACAACATGGACTTCGCCGACCGCGAATTGCGCCGGTGGGGCATGAACTATTTTCAAATCGACGACGGCTACGCGCTCGTGGGCGACTGGGAGCCCTACGAGGACCGCTTCCCCGATCACGGCGACGAAAACGGCGTCGAGTGGCTGCTCGCGCGGGCGAATACGCTGGGCTTTCAGACGGGCCTTTGGATCGAGGCGTTCAACGCGCGCACCGACGCGCAGATCTACGCCGATCACCCGGATTGGTTCGTGGGGCCGTGGCTGTTCGGCCTATTGGGCGTCGATCCGCCGAGCCTCGACATGACGAACCCCGAGGTGCAGGCGCATCTGGCCGCGCTGATGGAAAAATTCCTCGACTGGGGCGTTCAGTGGGTCAAGCTCGACTTCGCCTATCGCGCGCCGATGAGCGCGGGTTGGTACGAGCCGAACACGACGCGCGGCGAGTTCTACCGCGAAGGCGTGCGGATTATGCGCGACACGCTCGGCCCCGACGTATTTTTGCTCAACGTCGCGATCACGGGCTGGAATGTGGGGCTTGTCGATTCGATCCGCCTCACCCTCGACACGATGCCGTCGTGGGACGGCGAGCACCCCGAGAGCCCGGTGGACAATCAGGGCCTCAAGCCCATGTATCGCGATTCGGTGCGCAAGTACTGGTTCCACAACCGCGTGTGGGTCAACCACCCCGATCTCATCTTTTTCCGTGCGCACGAGGACACGAATATCCCGCCGCTCACGCAGAGCGAGTCGCTCACCTTCGCGTCGGCGGTCGCGCTACAGGGCGGGCTCGTGAAGATCGGCGACCGGCTGGTGGACCTGCTGCCCGAGTGGGTGGATGGCTACCGGCGCATCATGCCGGTGTATGGCGCGCCGTGCCGTCCTCTGGACATGTTCGAGCGCGATTTCCCCGAGGTGCTCTCGCTTCCCGTACCGGATTTTTCCGAGCCGTACCACGTGATCGGGCTGCTCAACTGGGGCTCGAACCGCGACCTCACCTCGCCGATGTTTCCCGAAATTCCCGATGCCGACCGCGTCATCGGCGTCGATTTGGATCGCGCCGGGCTCGACGCGGATGCCGAGTATCACGCCTACGAATTCTGGACCGAGCAGTATCTGGGTACGGTGTCGGGCGGGCTCGCGCTGGAGGTGCCCGCCCACACGCCGCGCGTCGTGGCGCTGCGTCCCGTGGCGGATCATCCGCAGTTTCTGGGCACCAACCGGCACGTGCTGGGCGGCGTGAAAGTGGTACGCGATGTGGCGTGGGACGATGGCGCGAACACCCTGACGGGCACGCAGGAGGCGTCGGTGGGCTCGGCGTTCGCGCCGTTCGCGTTTCACCTGGCGTTTTTCGTGCCCGACGGATTCGACTTCGACGCGGTCGACTTCGACGCGCCCGCCGGGATCGAGGTGGTGGACGTTTCGACCTCCCTCGCCCCGACGGTCGGCGGGCAGGTGCTCGATGTTCGCTTCGCGGTCGAGGAAGACGCGCCACCCGCGCCGGGCGAGGCGTTCGCCGATGTGACGTGGACGCTGTCGTTCTGACAAGCGCGAATATCCGGACCGGGGTCGTTTCCGGCGGTCCCTTTCGCCCCGGGGGCGAATGCGCCTAAAATACTCCGTTCGATTCGGGCGAAACACAGGAAGGCTTTGCGAATGACGGCAACTCATCGCGCGACGGGCGCGAACGGAACATCGGCGCGTCGGATCGGCATGACCGCGCTCATCGCGCTCGCGATCATCGCCGGCGGCTGCGCGAATACGGCGACGGTGAAGGGATCGACGCTCAACGCGATCAAGGAGCGGGGCGAAATCGGCTCGCGCTCCGACTACTACCTCTTTGCGATCGAGGCCGAGCAGGCGCTGCTGCGCCAGGATTTCGAAGCGGCGGAAAAAGCCTACAAGGCGATGGCCGAGATCACGCCGGAGGATGCGGGGATCTACCGCACCCTGGCGCAGATCCGCGTGCATCAGGGCGATCTCGACGGCGCGGTGGGCTACGCGAAACAGGCGTTCGACCTCGCGCCGAAGAGCGTCGAGTCGGCCGTGCTCTACGGCGGGCTGCTCGCGGCGCGCGGCGACGTCAAAGGCGCCACCGAGGCGTACACCCGCGCGCTCGCCGAGGACCCGGACAACGAGGAGATCGCGCTGCTGCTCGCGAATCTTTACACCGTCAACAAGGACTTCGATCGATCGCGCGCGGTGCTCGACGACCTGATCGCGCGCCATGGCGCGTCGGCGCTCGCCGTGTTCGAACGGGCGCGGCTCGAGATCGTGCGCGACGACTGCGCCGCCGCCGAGCCCTTTTTGCGGCGGACGCTGGAGATCGAGCCCAGGTTCGCCCGCGCCGAGATGACGCTGGGCTACTGCGCGCAGGAACGCAGCGACGAGGAGGCGGCGATCGCGCACTACGAGCGCGCGCTGGAACTGGAGCCCGACAACTCGTACCTGCGAACGCACCTCGTGCGCATGCACGTGCAGCGTCACAACCTGCAGGACGCCGAGCGCGAGAACGAGAAACTCAAGCTGTTTCAGTTCGACGACGCCGACGTGCGCCTGAATCGCGGGTTGATCCTGTTCTATCAGGGGCGATTCGCCGAGGCGATCACCGAGTTCAACCTCATCCTCGCGGCCGATCCGCAAAACGGACAGGCGCTGTACTTCCTCGCGCTGTGTCTGACGCGGCAGAACCAGCCCGAAGCGGCGTACGGCGCGTACGCGCGCATCCCCGATTCGAGCCCGTATTTTCTCGACAGCCTCGCGGCGCGGGGCGGGCTGCTGCGCCGTCTGGGACGCCTCGACGAGGCCGAGGCGCTGCTGCGCCGCGCGCTGCAGCTCAACCCCGACGACACCTTCATCATGCGCACGCTGGCGCTGGTGGTGGCCGATCAGGGCCGCGTGAAGGATGCCGTGGCGATGCTCGAACAGGCGCTCACCGTCACGCCCGACGACTCGAGCCTGAGCTACGTGCTCGCGAACATCCACGAGCGCGCGGGCGAGTGGCAACGGGCGGTCGAGATCATGGACACGGTGATCGTGCGCGAGCCGAAAAACGCCGACGCGCTGAATTTCGTGGGTTACACGCTGGTCGAGCACAACACGGAGCTCGACCGTGCCGAGGCGCTGCTCAAACAGGCGGTCGATCTGCGTCCCGGGGACGGATTCATCACCGACAGCTACGGCTGGCTGTTGTATCGGCGCGGCAAATACAAAGACGCGCTCACGCACCTCAAACGCGCGCACGAACTGGTGCCCGACGAGTCGGTGATCTGCGAGCACGTGGGTGATTGCCTGAAGGCGATGGGCAAGAAGAAAGAGGCGCTCGAATACTACAAAAAGGCGCTGGAGCTCTTTCCCGAGGCGGATCAGAAGTCGAAGCTGCTCGAAAAGATCCAGCAGACCGAATGATAGCGCCGCGAAATTTTTGCTCGTCGCGGGCGGGGGCGCCCGCGCCACACCTTTTGGATTGTGGCCCGGCCGCCCCCGGCTGTGTGCGAAATGTGTGGCACACCCGCCCTCGGCTGTGCGGATCGGCGGGCCGAACGCCCGCGCCACACCAAATGGGTTGTGGCCCGGCCGCCCTCGGCCGGGGCCGAGCGGACGTTGTCGCGGACGGGGGCGCCCGCGCCACACGTTTTTCGTTAATGGTTCTTTTCATCGCCGTACTCGCCTCGGCGTGCGCCCGCACGCCCCCGACGCCATACATCGCCCCGCCGCCGGTGCGCGACCTCGCGCAGGCCATGATGGATCGAGCGGTGCCCTACACCGCGTCCGGCGGGGTACGCGCGGGGGGGATGCTCTTCGGGTTCGCCGAAGCGGAGTTTGCCGTCGATCCGCGCGCGGGGGTGCGCGTGGATGTTTTCACGCCGTTCATGACGCCCGCCGGATCGCTCGTGCTCACGCCCGAGGGGGCGGGTTTTCTGGACCGCATGGAGGGCGTGCTCGTGCGCGGCGATGCGAAAACGCTGCTCGATCGGCTGCTCGACGTGCCGGTCGATCCCGCGCCGCTGCCGTGGATTCTCGCCGGTGGGCTGCCGCCGGCGGACGGCGGCGACTGGACGCTCGCGAAGCGCGGCAAGGGCGATCCCGAAGGCGCGATCGTGCTCGAAAGCGTGGATGGCGATGGGCATTTACGCCGGGCGGTGATAGAGGGCTCACAATTTCGCTTGACAAGGTTTTCCATTTTTCAGGATGCTGATCCCGACGCCGAGATTTTGGCCGTGGTGGAGTGCGAAAAGCACCGCGAGGGGGAGTTGCCTCTGCCGACGCGGCTGACCGTGCGTGCTCCGTCGCGCGGCGCGACGTTGATCGTCCGGCTCGACGAGATTCGGGTCGGGCAGGGGCCCGCGGCGGACGATCTTCGGATCGAAGCGCCGCCGGGGGTGCGGGTGCGCGAACTGCGCGGTTGAGGGGGACCGATGGCGAACGACAGACGGCGATTGGGCGACGTTCTGGTCGAGAACCGCATCATCGCCGATTATCAGCTCAAGGCGGCGCTGGCCGATCAAAACGCGTTCGGCGGGCGGCTCGGATCGCATCTCGTGCGCATGGGATTCCTGACCGAGGAAGCCCTCATCAACGTGCTCGCGCACCAGCTCTCGCTGCCGATCATCAACCTCACGAAGAGCCACATCCGCACCGATGCGCTCGCCCGCGTGAAAAAGGACGTGTGCGGCAAGCACGGGCTCATCCCCATCGCGCGAAAGGCCAAGAACGGCGTTCAGACGCTGCTCATCGCCATGTCAGACCCCACGGACTATCAGGCGATCCAGTCGGTCGAGTTTGCCAGCGGGTGCCGCGTGACCGTGGCCCTTGCGCTCGAGCGCGACATCTTTCGCGCGATCAATTTCTGCTACACCGACGAGGGTGTGCGCGAGTGCTTGGGCGAGCGCGACCTGAAGGGCGGCATCTCGATCGAGGCCCCGGCGAACGCCGAGCCCGCCGTGATCCTCACCTCCGAGGGCATCGAAAAAAACCTGACCGCCAATTCGCGCGAAGACGCCGGATTGCGTGCGCTGGTCGATCTGCTCGTGAAAAAGGGCGTCATCACCGAGGACGAATACCACCGGGCGCTTCGCGCGAACCGCGACCGAAATTGACCTTGCCCGCGGCCGATCCCTCACCCACAATTCCCTCTTTGCCGCTGCTCGACGTGCGCGCCCTGCGCGTGCATATCCCCACGCCGGGCGGCCTCGCGCGCGCCGTCGATGGCGTCGATCTCCGCCTGAGCCCCGGCGAACGCCTTGGGCTCGTGGGCGAGTCGGGTTGCGGCAAGTCGCTCACCGCCCGCGCCATCATCGGCCTTCTGCCCGCGAGCGCCCGCGTGACGGGGGCGATCGATGTCGAGGGGCGCGACACGCTGCCGATGCCGGCGAATGAGCGTCGCGCGCTGCGGGGGAAGGGCATCGCGATGGTGTTTCAGGACCCGATGACGTACCTGAACCCCGTCTTCACCGTGGGGAACCAGATCGCCGAGGCGCTGCCGAAACCGATGACGGCCATCGAGCGGCGAGCGCGCGTCGTCGAGTTGCTGCGGCGGGTGCGTCTGCCGGAACCCGAATGCGCGGCGGACTCCTACCCGTGGCAGCTCTCGGGAGGAATGCGACAGAGGGCGCTGATCGCCATGGCGATCGCCGCGTCGCCGCGTCTGCTGATCGCCGACGAACCGACGACCGCCCTCGACGTCAGCGTGCAGGCGGCCGTGCTGGACCTGCTCGACGATCTCGTGCGCGAGGCGGGCATGTCGCTGCTGCTCATCAGCCACGACCTCGGCGTGGTGGCGCGCGTGTGCGACCGCGTCGCGGTCATGTACGCGGGGCGTATCGTCGAGGAGGGCCCGGCCCGCGCCGTGCTGGGCGAGCCCGCGCATCCGTATACGCGCGGGTTGCTGGGGGCGCTGCGCGCGCTCGACGCGGGGCGCGTGGCGGCGACGATTCCCGGACAGGTGCATCCGCCGACCGATCATCCGCCCGGCTGTCGGTTTCATCCGAGATGCCCGGTCGTAATCGATCGATGCCGCGTCGAAGATCCGACGCCTCGCGCCGTGGCGACGGGGCACGTCGCCGTGTGCCACGTCCTCGATGGCAAAGCATGAGCGGGTTCGAGGGACAACAGGACGCGATCGGCGAGTCCGCCACGCACGCCGCCCGATATCCGCGGGGAGAAAACTGGCGCGAACGCGCACCCGCGATCGTGCTGTTCGTTCTGTGTGCGTCGGTCTATTACGCCAGCCACTATCCCATTGCGGGATCGGTGGAGGGCAGCCACTTTTCGTTGATTCGCGCGATCGTCGAGGAACGCACGCTGAGAATCGATTCGTTTTGGCAGACTTATTCAGGAGGGGTCGACTACGCCGTGCGGGACGGCCACTACTACATCGACCGCGCGCCCGGCGTCGCGTTTCTCGGCGCGCCACTCTATGCGGTTGGCCGAGCACTGGGGTCTTGGTTCGGGGTATCCCCCGAAATCACCGGCGCGCACTGGGTGCTGATGCTGCCCGCGTGCGTGGGGGCTCTCGGGGTTCTGTTGCTCATTCGGCTGGGCCGCGCCCTCGGCGCGAGCGCGAGCGCGTCATGGACCATCGGCCTGCTCTACGCCTTTGCGTCGCTCAACTGGAAATACTCGGCGCACCTGTACGACCATGTTGTCGAGGTGGCGATCGTCCTGTTTCTGTGGCTGCTCGTTCTTCGCGGCGTCGACCTGACGCGCGCGGGCCGCGCGAGCGCGGCGTTCGCATTCGCGGCGGGATCGCTGCCGATGATCCGCTATCCGCTCCTGCTCCTGCTTCCCGTGCTGTTCGTGTATCTCCTGCTGAGTCCGAACGACCGCGTAGTGCCGAGGCGGCGGGAAGAGATCCCGGGATTCGCACTCAACGCGGCGATCTTCGCGATTCCCGTCCTCGGATTGGCGGCGTACCAAACCGTGTGCTTCGGCGCTCCGTGGCTGACCTTTCGCAGCTTCAACAGCCCGGTGCACATGAAGTTCACGTACTCGCTCGCCGCGATGTTCGACCACCCCTTCGCCGACGGCGCGTGGAAGCTGCTCTTCCAGCTTCCGGGTCATCATCCCATCGGCTTGTTCGTCAAACAGCCGTACTTGTGGCTCGCCGTTTGGGGTTGGTGGTGGATGTTTCGCGAACGGACCCGTCCGGCGCTCGGGATCGCCGCGGTTATGCTCGTGTGGCTCGTTCAGTTCGCCACGTATCACGAGTTCGACGGGGGATCGGCCGGCGACGCGCGCTATATCATGCTGCTCGCGCCGCTGCTCATGCCCGGACTCGCACTCTGGATCGACCGGGTGCCGGGGCGGCTCGGCACGGGTTGGCGCGAAATGGCGCTGGGTCTGCTCGGCCTCTTAGGTGCGCTCGCGTTTTTCGCGTGCCTGCTGCACTTCGCCGAGTACTTTGGTCACGACCTGAACTGGAGCCGCGACATCGCGCACCGCTCGCTGGTCAGTCGGCCCGCGCTCGATACGCTGATCGGTCGAATATTTATTTCGGCTGACCAGATTTATTGGCTTTCGGGAGCGTTCGGTATTGCCGCCGTCGCGACCCTGGTCGGTTTGAAGACCTGTGCGTCTACGCGGAGGAAACCGTCTCGTCCTCCAGATGGGTTCGGATCTCCGGACGCAACCGGCAATACACCGACGGCAGCACCACGAGCGTGAGCAGCGTGGACGTGACGAGGCCGCCCATGACGACCACCGCGAGGGGCTTCTGGATGTCCGCACCGCTGCCGGTCGCGTAAAGCATGGGCAGGTGGCCGATGAAGCTCGTCAGCGCCGTCATGAGCAGCGGGCGAAAACGCAGGGCGCACGCCTCGGTCACCGCGTCGCGCAGGTCCGCGCCGCGACGCCGGAGCTGGACGATGAAGTCCATGAGCACCACGCCGTTCTGGACCGCGATGCCCAGCAGCACGATGAAGGCGATGTAGGCGGACACCGAAAGATCCATGCGGAACAGGACGACCGCGTATACCCCGCCGACCAGTGCGAATGGCAGGTTCAGCAGCACGAGCAACGAGTGACTGATGGAACGCAGCGCCAGATAGAGCAGCACCAGAATGAGGATGAGCGCGATGGGGACGACGACCGAGAGTTGCCGCATGGCGCGCTGCTGGTTCTCGAATTGACCCCCCAGCTCAAGATAGTAGCCCACCGGCAGCGATGCCCGGATCGGTGCGAGCCGTTCACTCGCCTCCTTCACGAATCCGCCGAGATCCCGTCCGCGGATATTCGTCTCCACGACAACGCGGCGCATCCCATTCTCGCGACTGATCTGCGCCGGGGCTTCCGTCTCCCGCACCTCCACCAGCCGCGAGAGCGGAACCCGCTCGCCGCCCGGCGCGGGAATCAGTAGATCGCCGATCGTCTCGATGTCGCGGCGAGCCTCTTCGGGAAAACGCACGGTGACGGCGAACCGCCGCTGGCCCTCGATGAGCGTGGTCACGGGGCGGCCCGCCACGGCGGTCTCGATGGCCGCGTTGATGTCGGCGACGCGGATACCGAAGCGCGCCGCGGCGTCGCGCCGGATCACGAGATCCCACTGGTGCATCCCGGTGATCTGCTCGATCTTCAGATCGCTCGCCCCATCCATGCCCGTTAGCACGGAGGCGACGCGGTCGGCGTGCGTCTTGAGTTCGGCCAGATCCGGTCCGAAGACCTTGACCGCGAGGTCGCTCTTCACGCCCGAAATCAGTTCATTGACCCTCAGCGCGATGGGCTGCGAGAACGACAGGCGAATCCCGGGGATCGACGCGAGATCGCGGCCGATGTCTTCGACCAACTGCGCTCGGTCGCGCCCCGATTCCCATTCCTCTCGCGGTTTGAGCATGACGAAGATGTCCGATTGCTCGGGCCCCATGGGATCCTCGGAGATCTCCGCGCGGCCCGTCTTGGAGACGACCGTCTCGACCTCGGGGAACTTCGCGAGGCGCTTCTCGATGAACTCCGACACGCGCACCGAGCCGTCGAGCGACGCATTGGGCAGACGCACCGCGTTGATGGCGAGCGCACCCTCGTCGAGCGCGGGCATGAATTCCGCGCCGATCAGCGGCGTCAGCGCGACCGCGAGCGCCATGGCCGCGAGCGAAATGCCGCCCGTCGTTCGCGGTCGGGCGATAGCGGCACGGAGTAAACGGAGGTACCCCGCGTGGAGACGGCGAATGACGCCGAACTCCCGTTCGGGCTCGGCCTTCAGAAACCACTCGCCCAGCGCGGGCACAACGGTGAGTGCCACGACGAGCGACACGAGAATCGCGATCAGCATCGTGCTGACGAGCGGACCGAACATCCGCCCCTCGACGCCCTGCAACGAATAGAGGGGTACGAGAATGACGGCGATGATGAGCACCGAAAAGGCGACTGGCCGCGCAACCTCGATGACGGCCTCGACGACCGCCGCGTGTCGCCCGCGCGGATCGGCAAGCGCGGCGAGCTTGCGCCGGATGTTTTCGACGACCACGATCGACGCATCCACGACCATGCCGACGGAGAACGCGAGTCCGCCGAGGCTCATGAGATTCGAGGAAATTCCCGCCGCACCCATGACGACGAACGAGACGAGGAACGTGAGCGGCAGCGAAAACACCACGATGAGCGCCGTGCGAAACTCGGCGAGGAACAGAAACAGCAC
Source organism: uncultured bacterium (assembly GCA_964586775.1). GTDB lineage: Bacteria > Lernaellota > Lernaellaia > JACKCT01 > JACKCT01 > JADLEX01. Next base: position 26,703 of record CAZPJD010000043.1, read on the forward strand.
GAGGATGACGAAGATTCCGCCCTCGAGCAGCGCATCCATGACGGTCTCGATGCACGCCTCGATGAGCGACGTCCGGTCGTAGAAGACGTTGATGCGCACGCCCTCGGGCAGCGCGTCCCCGATCCGGCCGATGGCCTCTTTCACGCGGTTCACGACGTCGCGCGAGTTTTCGCCCTTGAGCATGATGACCATGCCCGCGACGACCTCGCCCCGCCCGTCGCGGGAGACGCCCCCCTGGCGGGGTTCCGCGCCGATCGCTACGTCGGCGACGTCGGCCACCGTGATCGGCGTGCCGTCCGTCGCCTTCAGGACGATGTTTCCGATGTCGTCGATGTCGCGCAGCAGGCCGACGCCGCGCAGGTAGCTCTGCTCCCAGCCGCGCACGACGACCCCGCCGCCCGCGTTGGCGTTGCCGGCCTCGATCGCCTCGGCCACGTCATCGAGGGTCAGGTCGTACTTGCGCAGCCGCTCCGGGTGCAGGAGCACCTGATACTGTTTGACGAATCCGCCGAAGCTGTTGACCTCGTTGACGCCGCGGATCGGCTTCAGCAGCGGCGCGACGATCCAGTCCTGAATCGTCCGCAACTCCATCGGAGAATATCCCTCGCCGTCCACCGTGTACTGAAAGACCTCACCGAGGCCCGTGCTGATGGGCCCGAGCTCGGGCTCCACCCCCGGCGGCAGGCTCTCACGAACTTCCGCCAGCCGCTCGAAAACGACCTGCCGCGTCCAGTACGTCTCCGCGCCCTCGTCGAAGATGATCACCACCTGCGAGAGCCCCGATTTGGACAGAGAACGCACGAGCGTGACGCGCGGCAGACCGCCCATCGCCTGCTCGATGGGGTAGCTGACCTGCTGCTCCACATCCTCGGCGGCGAGCCCCGGCGCTTTGGACAGGATCATGACCTGCGTATTCGTTACGTCGGGAAAGGCGTCGATGGGCAGACGCGACCACGCGATCGCGCCCGCGGCGATCGCGACAGCCGTGGCGATGACGATCAGCAGGCGGTTCTTGAGGACCCAGGAAACGAAGGTATTCACGGATTCTTCTCCATCAGTCCGCGCAGCCCGCGCCCATCTTCGAGCGCAGCACATCCGACTTGAGCAGGAACGCCCCGACCGTGACGACCTCCTGCCCGGGGTTCAGTCCATCGGCGATCTCCGAAAAATCTCCGCTCAGCAGACCCTTCGTGACCGGGCGACGCACGAAGTAGTCGCCCTCGTGCCGGACGAAGACGAAGTCGCGGCCCTCGTCGGAGACCACGGCCGTTGTGGGAACGGCGAGGGACTCGCGCGCGCCTTCGCCGTGCAGCGAGACGTCGGCGAACATGCCGGGCCGCAGCCGCTCGCCGGGATTGGCGAGCGAGATCCGCGCCTTGACCGTGCGGCTCGTTTCGTCCATTGCCGAGCCGACGAAGTCCACGACGCCGGTGAAGGTTTCGTCGGGCCAGGCGTCGACGCGGACTGTGGCAGTGAGCGTCCCCGCGCGCCGGGCGTCGCTCACCGGCGCGAGGTGCTTCTCAAAAAGGTCCACCCAAACCCACAGGCCCGAGACGTCGCCCACGAGCATGATCTCGCGACCCGATTCGACGAATTCGCCCGTCGCCGCGTGCATGTCGAGCACGGTTCCGGCGATCGGCGCGCGAAGGATGTAGCGTCCGGCACCGCCGCCCATGCCGGCGAGCATGCGCGACGCGGCGCTCGCGCGGGCGCGCGCCGTTTCCAGATTCTCGTGCGCCGTCTGATAGTCCTTCTCGCTGGCGACATTCGCTTCACGCAATTCCCGCTGGCGCTCGAACTCCCGTTCGGCAAGGCGTAGTGCCGATGCCGCCTCGGCCGCCGCGCCCTGCGTTCCGGCCAGATCGACGCTGTCGAGTTCCACGAGCGGCTGCCCGGCCCGAACGGCTTGGCCGAGATCGACCAGCACGCGCTTGACGGTGCCCGAAACGACCGGCGCCATGTGCGCGACGCGGCGTTCGTCAAAACGGATTTCGCCCGTCAGACGGATGGGCGCATCGAGTTTTCGTGCCGCGACGGGCTCCACCTGGACGAGACCGTCCGCGATCAGATCCGCCGCGACGCGGACAACGCCGACCTCGTAGCGGCACTCGTCGCATTGGTGCGTGGGAACGTTGTGCTCGCAACGCGCCGCGAACAGTGCCTCGGCCGGTCGATCCAGATCCGATCCCTCTGCGTGGCCGTGTTCGTCGCCGTGCGCGGCGGCATGGTCGTCGTGCCCGACAACCCCTGTTGCGGCTCCGGCCGGCGGCGCGGCGGCATGGTCCTCGTGCCCGGCGTGCCCATCGTGGTCGTCATGGCCCGACTCATGCGAGTCGGCGGCGGTGGTTTCTCCGTGCGCATCCCGATCGACGCATCCGCCGAGAGCCACTGCGATCGTCAGGACGAAAAGGAATTGTATCGTTCGATCAAACATGGTCGGCATCTCCGAGAAGAGTGTGGAGTTCGGATAGAAGCAGGTGGTATTCGGCCAGACTCGCCAGGTACGCGGTCGCTAGGCGGATGGACTCCCGGCGCGCGTCGAGCACGTCGAGAAGCCCGAGTTCCCCCGCGCGATAGGCGATCTCCAGCGAACGAAGGATTTCGCGGCTCTTGGGCACGATTTCGGACTCAGATTCGCGGACGTTCCGGTCGAGTGCCGACAGCCGCTCGTGAAGCGCGACGACGCGCTCCCGGACCGCGCGTTGATCCTGCCGCGCGCGCCACACGGCGGATTCGCGCTCGGCCCGCGCACGGCGAACGCCGGCCCGGTTCCAGTTCCACAGCGGGACCTCGAGCGTGACCAATCCGCCGTAAGATCGCGAATCGATTTCCGCGTCGTAGAATCCTCCGACGCCCAGCTCGGGGAACGCCGCGTTCCGCTCCGCGGCGGTTTGCGCATCGGCCTGCAAGGTCCGTGTTTCCAGGGCCTTGAGCAGGGGGCTCCCGGCGTCCGCTTTCGCGAGCGCTTCGTCGAGGGTCGGAACACTCGGGCGCTCCCGCAGGTCCAACGACACGCGCAAGTCGCGTGCTCCTCCGCGCGCCCCGTCGCGCCCCAGCCGCGCCGCAAGCGCCGCCCGTCGTCCGGCGGCAGCCGCCTCGACCTCGCGTAGCTCCGAACGGGCTTCGGCGAGGCTCGTGTCCATCCGCGCGAGTTCGATCGGCCGCGCATCGCCCGTTTCGACGCGTAGCCGCACGGCGTCGCGGGCCGCGTCGTGATGGACGAGCCCCGCGCGAAGTTCGTCGATCAACGCCTGATCGTGAGCAACCTCGACGAAGAGCGAGCGAAGCTCGTGAAGGATGGCCAGACGATCGGCGCGCGCTTCGAGGGAGGCGGCATCCGCGCCCAGCCGCGCCGATTTCGAGCGATGAACCCTTGTTCCGATCCACTCGATCGGGACCTCGGCTTCCACACCCCAGACCGCGCCGTCGTCCTCCCGTTCGTCCTCGGGTTCACCGCGACCGTACCGGACCGACACCTCGGGATTGGGGTAGCGGCGCGCATCGGCGAGTTCCGACGCGGCCAGATCGATGCGGCCTTGCGCGATGCGCGATCCGGGGTCGTTGTCGACGAGCGAACGGACCTCCGCCCACGTCACCACGTCTGCGGAGGGAGCCGATCCATCGGCGGCGTGAACGGGGCGCGCCAGAACAATCAGACACACGAGAAGCCACGGAATTCGACAAGAGACGGACATGTTTTGCTCTTTCGCCAAAGGCGCGACGGCGCCGACGGAATTGGTTCGTTTCGGATGGAGTCGTCAGACGGCGCGGAATCGGCGCGCGGACACACCGCTCGCGGCGAACGACGCAAACAAACGGCCTGAGGGGATCAGACGAACCGGGGCGGGCGTTCTAGCGCGGGCAGGGCGGCGGAGTCGAACCGGACGAGACCATTCGACGCGTGATCGGAGGAATCGGCCCCCGGCGTCGACGGAGCTTCAGACGCGATCATGACGTGATGAATGACGCAGCACCCGAGGTGGTCGTCGCCCGAATCGGCCTCGCCGCCCGCGTTCGGAGCGCAACTCGACGGCGGGCAACACAGGGCTTCTTCGGAATCGGCGGTCCTGCAAGCATCCACATGCGGAACGCCGATCGCCAAGACGGCGATCGTCGCTATCAGCGCGGCGTATCGTTGCCAGTTGTTCCGCAAACCGCTCATGGCCGCCGAATCTACGCGCCCGATCGAATTCGGGTCAACCCGGAAATCGGGCATTTTCGAGCCTTCGGTGACAGATATCACGAATCAGCGTCGCCGCGCCGATCACCGCTGCGAGAAGTGCCGTGCGAGTGCGGCCACGAGGCCGGGTACGTCGTGCCCGACCGCCTCGACCGCGCACGGCAGGTTGAAGTGCGCCAGGGTCTGCGTCGTTTGGGGACCGATCGACGCGAAAACGACGCGTGAGGCGATCTCGCGGGCGAGCGGTGCGCCCAGCATGGCGACGAAGTTTTCGACCGTGGACGAGCTGGTGAAGACCACCGCGTCGGCCTCGCCGGCCGCGACGAGTTCGCGCAGACGCAGCGCCGACGACTCGTCGGGGACGGTGCGGTAGGCGACGATCTCGTCCACCGCCGCGCCGAGTTCTCGCAGCGCCTCGGGCAGAAACGACCGCGCGAGATCGCCGCGCGGCAGCAGAAAACGCAGGCGCTCCAGATCGGTCGCCTCTTTGAGCGCGGGGATCAGCGCGTCGGCGAGATAATTCTCCGGAACCACGTCGACGCGGATGCCGAATTCGGTCAGCCGCCGGGCCGTCGCCGCGCCCACCGCAGCGATCTGCACGCCGAGCAGATCCGCGGCGCACATGCCGTTTTCGAGGACGGCGGACCAAAGCGCCTCGACCGCGTTCACGCTCGTGAGCGCGATCCAGTCGTAGTTCTCGAGGCGCGCCACGGCGCGACCCAGCGCCCCGGGGTCGCCGGCCGGCGCGATGCGGATCATGGGGAGTTCGTGGACGATCGCGCCCATCGCGGCGAGCCGCTCGGTGAGCGGGCCGGCCTGATCGGCCGCGCGCGTGTTGACGACGCGAACCCCCGCGAGAGGGCGGACCGCGTCGCGTTCGTCGATCTCATTCATCATCCACGAAACCTACCACACGGGCGCGGCGCGGCAAGATGATTTCGGCGAGGTTCGCACGGCACCGGAGGCAAGCGAAAAAAGCGAGATCAATCTGAATCGTCGATTTCGCCCGAGTCGATCGGCATCAGTCGATGCCCCTCGAAGACGGCGTACACGTCGATCGCCTTGGCTCCAATTCGATAGACCACGCGGTAGTTTCCAATCAGGATCTCCCGCGTCGCGTCGTCCCCAAACTCCGGTACCGTCCTTCCGATTCGCGGAAACCTCTGCAATTTCTTCACCGCCAGTCGAATGGATCGGATGGTTCTTTCCGCCGCTCGAGGGTTGTCTTCGGAAATGAATCGGGCAATCGCTGTCAGATCGAAGGCGGCGCGTTGCGTCCAGCGAACGATCAACGCCGCTTCCCGCGGACGGCCGCCTTCAGCATGGCGTCCAGTTCCTCCTCGGACACAAATCGTCCGGCGTCGGCGTCTTCCTTTCCCTGATTCACGGCTTCGATGAATCGGGCTCGCTCCTGTGTCTCGTCGAAGTCGCGCGGATCGAGCAGCACGCCCGCGGGCTTTCCGTTGAGCGTGATCAGCAGGGGCCGACGGGTTTCGGCCACGTGCGAAAGCCACGTCGAGAGGCGGGCCTTGAAGTCCTTCGCCGGCACGACATCCTCGTTCAGTCGAAGCGAACGCATGGGGTTTCTCCAGTGTATCTATTCAGTCTCTATATAGACTCCTATTGAGGCCCTTGTCACGCGTACCGGTTCCCGTTTGCAGGCCAACGTCCGCCGCTGGACGCTTCACCGGACGAACGCCACGCGCCTCGCCATCGCCATTCCGCCTTTCTTCCACCCCTGCTAGACTCCGCCGCCCCATGAAGAAGCTCATCGCCCATACCAGGCGCATCACCGGCGTCGAACCCCTGTGGAAACTCATCACGCACCTCGCCGCGCCGGCGATGGGCATGATGTACCTGATCTGGGGTTTCAACTTCGTGGACACGGCGTTCGCCGGGCGGCTGGGCGACGTCGCCCTCGCGGGACTCTCCACCGGCGCGTTCCTGATGTGGATGGTCTTCGGCTTCGCAAACCTCGTGTCGATGGGCACCGCCGCCATCGTGTCGCGGCGCATCGGCGAACACGACATCCCCGAGGCCGAGCGCACCGCGTATCAGGCGCTGCTGCTCACGGTGCTCGTCTCGATCGTGTATGGCGCGGCGACGTGGCACTTCGCGCCCGACATCTTCGCGCGCCTCATGAAGGTCACGCCCGAGGTCCACGCGGTCGGCTGGTCGTACCTGCGTTGGGTGCTCCTTTCCGCGCCCTTCGCGTTCCTCTTTCTCACATCGGGCCAGATCTTTTTCGCGACGGGCGACACGGTGCGTCCCATGCAGCTCATGGTGCTCGCGCTCGTCGTCACCTTCGTCTTCGACTGGCTCTTCATGTTCGGAAATCTCGGCGCGCCGAAGCTCGGCACCGAGGGCGCGGGCATCGCGTTCGCCGCGTCGCGCGTGGCCTACGTCGCCGTGGCGCTGACGATCCTGCTGTGGCCAAAACCCCACGGGTTCACCGTGCGCGCCCACGGCCATTGGCGACCCGACTGGAACGTCTTCGGGCGGATCTGCGTGATCGGCCTGCCCCAGGCGGTGGAGGGCGTGCTGTTCCCGCTCGTGTACATGTTCCTGACGCGCTACACCACGGCGCACGGCACCGAAAACGTCGCCGCGCTGCGCATTGGCCATACGGTCGAGGGGCTCATCTTCTTCGGCTCGATGGGCATGGGCGCGACGATCCGCCCCATCGTCGGGCAGAACCTGGGGGCGAAGAATCCGCGCCGCGCCATGGCCGCAGGATGGACGGCGCTCGGCCTGCTCGCGATCCCGGCCACGATCTACGCCGCTGCGTTGATCCTCGCGCCGCGCGCGGTGGCCGCGTTCTTTGCGAGCGACGCCGCCGTGATCGAGGCGTCGGCGGGCTACCTGCGCATCGTGGGGTGGTCGCAGGTCTTCATGGCGTGCGAGCTCGTGCTCGTCGGCGCGTTCTCCGGCGCGGGTTACACGTGGGTGCCCATGGCCGTCGTCATCCCGCTCACGCTCGCCCGCGCGCCGCTCGCCGCGTGGCTCGAGCCGATGATCGGTGTGGACGGCGTGTGGTGGGCGATCTCGATCTCGACCATCGCCAAGGGCGTTGTGCTCGCCGCCGTGTTTGCGCTCGGCGCGTGGACGCGCAATAGGGTGTGAAGTTCGCGTAGACTTGCGCCGCGCGTTTCGCTCCCTAAGATCGCCGAACCATGACCAAGCGCCGCGTGTTCATCCTTGCCCTCGCCATCGTCGCCATCCCCTTGCTGTGGTGGTGGCACCCGTGGCCCGCGTCCGATCTCACGGATCTACCGCGCATCGAACGCATCAGGACGCGATTCGGCCTGTCGGACGCGAACCGCCGCGCACTGGCGGACGCCGTGCGCGCAGCGCTGCGCGACCCCGCCGCCGTGGCCGATCGCCCGCCCGCGCCGCTCGCGGGACGCACCATCGTTTTCCTCTCGGTCTTCGCGCCGCCGTACGAGCCGATCTTCGTACAAAGCGAACTCGACGACGCGCCCGCCGCGTGGGCGCAGGCCGTGTCGCGCCTGCGCACGCACCCGGACATCGCCACGTTACGCCCGCTCGCCGAAACCGCGCACGTAAAGATCGACCTGCTGACGTCGTTGCGCGCGATGAAGACGAAGAACGAAGCGAAAAAGCTCGAGATTGAGACGGGACTCGACGGCTTGATCCTGCAAAAAGACGGCGAGCTGGTGGTGCAGCCGCCGTGGGACATCATCGTCAACGATTGGGACGTGGGCGAAGGCGAGGGACGCAAGCGCCGCCGCCTGGAAAAACAGATGTCGCTGCTGGGCCGCGCGGCCGGGCGCGGCGCGAACGGATGGAAGCGCGCGAACCTCTACACATTTCGCGCCGCGTCGTTCATCCAGGACGCGGCAAGCGCCGATCCACGCACGCTTTATCGAAGCCTCGCGCCCAAGGACGGCCCGCCCACGCGCGAAGAACTGGCGAGGGCGACCGCCGAGGCTACCGATTGGATGGTGCGTACGACGAGCGACGAGGGCAAATTCACATACCTCTACTATCCCATCCGCGACGCCGAAAACTTCCCGTTGCACTACGGCGTGGTGCGCCACGCGGCGGCGACTTATGGTCTCTACGCCGCGCACAACGTGCTCCCTGACACGCGCCGCCTCGACGCGGCGGAGCGTTCGGCGAGCTACATGTGGTCGATCACCCGCGCGCCGCTTTTCGCGCCGGACGCGCTCTCGGTGCGCCAGAACGGGCTGTCGATTCTGGGCGCGAGCTCGCTCGGCCTGCTGGCGCTGTGCGAAAAGCCGCGCGACATCGTGACCGAGGCCGAACGCGACATCGCCAGACGGCTCGCCGAGTTCCTCGTGCTCATGCAGATGGACGACGGCACGTACTACACGACGTACGAGATGAAGCTCGCGCGCTGGAAGCCGGGTAAACCGCCGCTGTATTTCCCGGGCGAGAGCCTGCTGGCGCTGGTGCGTTATTACGAATGGACGAGCGAGGCGCGCTGGCTCGATTCGGCGAAGCGCGCGGCGGCGCGGCAGATCGCCGAGTTCGAGCGCTCGGGCGTGCCCGATCACTGGTGCATCCAGGCGCTCTCGCGGCTCGCGCGCATCGAACCGGGCGATGCGCGCTGGGCGCGCGCGGTCTTCGCCATGGCCGAATACCACTTGAAGCACCAGTACACGGCCGAAGACCCCGAGACCAGGCACTACCGCGACTATTGGGGCGGCTACGACAACAGCACGCCGCCGCGCGCCACCCCCGCGGCCGCGCGCACCGAGGCGATGGCCGCGGCTTTTGACCTCGCCCACGCGCTGGGCGACGCGCGCGCCGGCGCGATCGGCGACAACGTGCTCGCCGCGTGCCGGTTCATCATGAACAACCAGTACGACGCGTCAAACTCCTACTATGTCAAAAACCCCGCCAAGGCGCGCGGCGGAATCCGCGGCGGTCTCGTGGACAACACGGTGCGCGTCGACTTCAACCAGCACAGCATCGTCGCGTTTCTCGGCGGATTGCGCGTGCTCGACGCCCGCGCGGCCGGAGCGCCCTGAAGCGATCGAGGTCGCTCGTTATTCCGCGTGCAGGATGAGGTGTTTGCCCGCGGCCCGGGCGATGCGGTCCAGCGTGGCCACGGTCAGGTTGGACCTGCCGGGGCGCTCCATGCGCTGATACGCCGGTGTGGAGATGCCCATCCGCTTCGCCATCTGGGATTGGCTGAGCCCACTCGCTTCGCGCCATCCGCGGACGAGGAACGCCGTTCGCACATCCGCGTCGAGGGGAATGAACACGGCCTCCCGCCCCTTTTTTACGCGAGGTTTTTGGCTCGGCGTGGGAAGCGGGACATGCCGGTCGTAGTCGGATTCGAGCGCCGCATTCAGCGCTTCGATGCCCATTTCGATCGCGTGTTCCCGGTCCCTTCCGTAGGTGAGCACCGTGGGATGGTCGGGGAACTCGACGACTTGGGTGCCGTCTTCGGGGTCCACGGAAAGAATCGCCCAGTAGCCTTCGACGTCGTGCATCGTTGCCGTCCTCTCGAATCCGATCATCTCTCCTTCAAGGCGGCCGCAGCCTGTTTCAGAATAATCTGCGCCTTGAAGTTCGAGATCTCGCTTCCATGCACCGGCACCACCACCGGCCGCGCGGATTTGTCGTGGCGAAAGACGTGATGCGAACCCTTGATTCGATCGAGGTGCCAGCCACTTGCTTCGAGTTCGCGGATTAGATCCCTCACCCTCATGACCGCATCCTACAATATATGTGTTGTATCAGCAAGGCGCTTCCCTTGACCGTTGCGCCCACCCCGACAGGGACTCTCGCCCCCCCAACCCCCTAGCGGGTGTGCGCGCCGCTCCGCTATGCTGGTGCGAACCCGATCGAAATGAGCGCAATGGCGGCCATCGAAGTCCAGAATCTCGTCAAGGACTACCAGATTTATTCCCGGCGCGGGCAGCGGCTCAAGGAAGTGATCGTCTTTGGGTCGAAGTCCTACCACGACACCAAGCGCGCGCTGGACGGCGTGAGCCTGACCGTCGCGCCCGGCGAGTGCCTGGGCGTGATCGGCGACAACGGTTCGGGCAAGAGCACACTGCTCAAGATGCTCGCGGGCACGACCTTCCCCACCTCGGGCGAGGTGCGTGTGGAAGGGCGGGTCAGCTACATCCTCGATCCCGGCACGGGCTTCAACGGCGATTTTTCGGGCGTCGAAAACGTGCTGTCCAAGTGCTCGCTGCATGGTCTGTCGCCCGCCGAGGCGCGCGATTTGCTTCCGCACATCGTGGAGTTCTCCGGCCTCGGCGATCGCATCGACCACCCCTTCAAGACCTACTCGACGGGCATGCAGATCCGGCTCGGCTTCTCCGTTGCGATCCACATCCCCTTCGATGTGCTCGTGGTGGACGAGATCCTCGCCGTCGGAGACTTCCTGTTTCAGCGCAAGTGCATCAAGGCGATCCGCGACTTTCGCGACGGCGGAAAGACGATCGTCATCACGAGCCACAACCTCTCGGATGTCGCGACGTTTTGCGACCGGCTCGTGCTGCTCGAGGACGGCAAGGCCGCGATGGTCGGACGCACCGAAGACATCATCAAGGCCTACGTCGAAGACTGCGAGCGGCGATTCGCGCGCATCGAGGCGCCGATCGTCAAGGACCCGGTGCTCCAGCCGCCGGTCGAGAAAATCGGTGGCGCCGAGATCCTCGACATCCGTTTTCTCGACGCCCTCGGTCACGCGCGCACGCACTTCCGCCCGGGCGACGTCTTCGTGTGCAAGATGCGTTTCCGCACCCGGGGCGCGCTGCCCGACCCGTGCCTGCGCATTCAGTTTTTCCGCAACGACGGCCTGCTGGTGGGCGGCGTGAACAACTACCGCCTGCAGCAGCACTACCGGAACATCGAGGGCGTGTACGACATCGAGATGCGCTTCGCGTCGCTCAATCTGCTCGGCGGCGATTACTACGCCAACGTCGGCCTATGGCCCGACGAGTACCCGAGCTGGGTGGCGAAAGCGCCTTATGACACGCGCGATTACCAGTTCATCGTCACGATCGACCAGGAACGCGAACACGGAGCGGGGCTGGCTTACAGCCCGTGCGCGTTCACCCTCGATAAACTCGACATGACATGAACGCCGCCGAAGCCCTCACCGAAGCGCCCGAATCGAACGGCGCACTGAAGCGGAAAAACCGCGAGCTGCGCGACCGCGAGCGACGCGAGCGGCGGGTGCGTCTGGCGAGTCTGCCGTTGCAGGTGCAGATCGAGGCGACGAACCGCTGCAACCTGGAATGCGCGAGCTGCGCGCGCAACTATTACGATCCGCGCACGAACCGCGCGGGCGATTTCGACCCCGCCGCGTTTCCCAACCTGCACCCGTTGCTGCGTGCGGCCGAGCGCGTCTTGATCGGCGGCTACGGCGAGCCGCTGCTGGGCCGCCACATCGACGCGATCCTGCGCCTCGCGGCGGACGAGGAGTGCTTCACCGAGATCATCACCAACTCGTCGTTTCTCGACGAAACCCGTGCGACGGCGTTTCGCGAGCTGCGCGTCGGGCGTGTGCTGTTTTCGCTCGACGCGGCCACCGACGAACACCTTCGCGAAACGCGCGGCGTGGCGCTCGTCGACCTGCTCTCGCGCGTCGATCTGATGCGAAAAATCGCGCCCAATACGCTCGCCGCGTTCAACGTCACGCTAACGCGGCGCAACCTGACGCAAATTGCCGCCATCGTGGATCTCGCGGCGACGCACGACGTGGCCGACGTGTACGTGATGCACGAAAAGCTCTACACGCGCGCCCACGCGGGCAACTCGGCGCTGTCGCTTCCAACGAGCGAAATCCTCGCCGCCTTTGACGCCGCGCGCGCACGGGCCGAATCGACGGGCGTGGCGCTGCGTCTGCCGCCCACATCGGGTGTGCACGAGTGCGAACAGCCGCTGGAGCTGATGATGATTCGCCACGACGGAGCGGCGTTCGGCTGCTGCTCGGCGATGTTTGCGGGCGGCACGCACCGTATCGAGCTCGGCTACCTCGACCGTCAAGACGGCGCGACGCTCTGGAACGCCCCCGCCGCGCAAAACGCCCGCGCGCGCCTGTACGGCCTGCCGCGCGAGGCGGGGCCATGCGACACGTGCGCATTCCGCGTCTTCACGCCCGAGGCGATGGTGCGGTTTTTGGACTAAATTGATTCCGCGTACTCGGTTATCGGAGGGAGCTCCTTTCACAAACGAGCAGAAAAGAAAGGCTCTTCCCTGAAGTCGGTGTGCAAGCGTTTCGGCGTCGGCTCGTGAGGGGTGCGCGAAATCGCAGGCCCGCTGGAGAAACTGTGCCGCTCGCCCTCGAAAGCCCTTGAATAACGATGGATAAGGCAAGCGATAGGCACCTTCAGCCATCCTTCTCGATGCCCGCGCAGGAGGCGGTCGAGGAACGAGACACCCGCAGACTTCGGCGAAGAAAAAAAAGTCTGGTGGTCATTGACTTGGACTCTGCTCACGTGCTATCAAAGTAGCAGTATGGAGGATGTCTGGGCGTGCGTATCTGCGGTAGAACAAATTTTGAATGTTTTTTCGTTTTTCGCCGTTTGGTGGTTTGCAGCGTTCAACTGATCGGGCGCAGCGAAACGTACTGGCTAAATTTCCAGACAATCGATGCAAAAAC
>CAZPJD010000044.1:0-5700 GCA_964586775.1 uncultured bacterium
CTTCGAGGATGTCGAGGGCCTCGGGCACGAACACCTTTTTCTTTTTGGTCTTTTTCGGGAACATGTTGCCGAACATGTCCTTGAGGTTGATCTCCATGTCCTCCATGCCGCCGGAGAAGACCTCGAGCATGGGCATCGACGAACGGTCGGGGACCTTGATCTCGATCTCGGTCTGGTCGAATTTTCCCTCGCGCAACCAGCCGCGGAATTTTTCGCGGGTGCGTTTGTAGCTCTCGGCCTGCGTCTCGGGGTCGTCGGTCACGATCACGGGCGCGTCGTCCTCCGCGGGCTTGGGCGCGGGTTTGGGCGGCGGGGGCAGCAGGAGGTCGAGCACCTTGTCCTCGGCGATCTCCTCGGCCTTGCCGATCACCAGATCGCGCTCCTCTTCCTTCACCATGTTCACCGCGATTTCGGTCAGGTCGCGGATCATCGACTCGACATCGCGACCCACGTAGCCCACCTCGGTGAACTTGCTCGCCTCGATCTTGAGAAACGGCGCGCCCGAGAGCCGCGCCAGCCGCCTCGCGATCTCGGTTTTGCCCACACCCGTCGGGCCCATCATGATGATGTTCTTCGGCGCGATCTCGTCGCGCAGCTCCTCGGGCACCTGGCGGCGACGCCAGCGGTTGCGCAGGGCCACCGCGACGGCCTTTTTCGCGTCGAGCTGGCCGACGATGTACTTGTCGAGTTCCTCGACCACCTGCCGCGGCGTGAGCTGCGACGCGAGGTCGAATTCGTCCTGCCAAGTCTCGTCGCCCGCCGGGGGCTTGGGGTCTTTTGCGTGCGTCATCGGGTCATCCTAATTGGGGACAGTCACCGGTTTTTTTGGCCGCGTGGGCCGCGTGGGGACACGCATCGCTGCGCGCTGCATGTCCCCATCTCTCAGTAGGGAGGGGGCCGGGGGTGAGGGTTTCCTCACAACTCGTCCTCGACGATGTTGACGTTGGTGAAGATGCAGATCTCGCCCGCGATGCGCATGGACGCGGCGGCGATCTCGCGCGCCGACATCGACGTGTGCGCGACCAGCGCCCGCGCCGCCGCCAGCGCGTACGCGCCGCCGGAGCCGATCGCCGCGATGTCGTCGTCGGGCTCGATGATCTCGCCCGTGCCCGAGATGATGAATGTCGATTCCGCGTCGGCCGCCACCAGCAGCGCGTTGAGCTGACGCAGGAACTTGTCCTTGCGCCAATCCTTGGCCAATTCCACCGCCGCGCGCTTGAGGTTGCCCGAATACTGTTCGAGCGTGCCCTCGAGCTTTTCGTAGAGGTTGAACGCGTCGGACACCGCGCCCGCGAAGCCCACGAGCACCTGATCCTTGTAGAGGCGGCGGATCTTGCGCGCGCCGTGCTTGACCACCTGCTCGCCCAGCGTCACCTGGCCGTCGCCCGCGATGGCGATCTTGCCGTTCTTGCGCACCGCGATGATCGTCGTCGCGTGAAACTGCGGGGGTCTGTCGAAGTTCATGCCGGGGGTCCCTTCTTTCGCGAGCGCGCATGGGGATGCGCCTTTTCGTAGGCCTCGCGCACGTGCTCGACCGACAGGTGCGTGTAGACCTGTGTGGTGGAGAGGCTCGCGTGGCCGAGCATGTCCTGAATCTCGCGCAGGTTCGCGCCGCCTTCGAGCAGGTGCGTCGCAAACGAATGGCGCAGCGCGTGGGGCGTGACGCGCGTGGGCATCCCCGCGGCGAGCCCGTGCCGCCGCGCGAGCGAATACGCCGCCTGTCGCGAAAGCCGCTCGCCGTCGCGCGTCAAAAAGATCGGCCCGGCATCGGCCTGGCCCCATCGCCGCGCGCGCACCGCCGCGCACGCGCGCAGGTATTCGCGCACGGCGTTCGTCGCCGCCTCGCCCACCATGCACAGCCGCTGCTTGCGCCGCTTGCCGAGCACTTTGAGGGAGCCGAGGTCGAGGTCGAGATCGCCAAGGTCCGCGCCAACGACCTCACTCACACGCGCGCCGGTGCTGTAGAGCAGTTCCAACAGCGCCCGGTCGCGCACGGCGTGTTCGCCGTCGGGGGATTTGTCGAGCAGCGACTTCGCCTCGTCCACGGTCAGCACGCGCGGCAAGGGTTTGGCCCTTTTCGGCCCGGCCACGAGCCGCGCCGGGTTGCGCTCGATTTCGCCGCGCACGCGCAGGAAGTGGTAGAAGCGCCGGATGGCCGAGAGCTTTCGCGCGACGGACGTCTTGGCGTCGGTCTTCGAGCGCTCGGCGACAAAGGCCCGCACGGCGTAACGATCCGCGGCACGCAGGTCGGCGCGGCCGTCCACGACGGGAACCAACTGTTTTTGCGTCACAAATTGGTCGAATTGGATAAGGTCGTTGCGATACGACGAGCGCGTCGTCTCCGGAGCGTCGCGTTCCAGGCGCATTTCTTCCAAAAACGCGTCGATCCACGCCGAACGTGTCTCGGACTCCTCGGCCAATCGCCCCCCCAGTTGCCGATGCGAAAGCTAATCACGGAAAGGGGGCATGTCAAACGAGAGGGGGGTTGTTGGGGGGTCTTTGGTTTTTGGTTCTTGGTTGTTGGTCGGATGACCCGCGCCGCACCGGATCGTGACGCCGACCAAAGACCAACGACCAATGACCAACGACCAGACTCAACCTCCCCCGAACACGCCCCGCAACCCTTTCTTGGCCGCGACCGGTCGAAAGCGCGCATGGGGGTGATTCGGGTCGCACAGAAATTCCGTCAGATCGCCCGTGAATCGCTCCGGCGCGTCGAGCTGCGGATAGTGCCCGCATCCCTTGTAGATCGTGAGCGAGATGTTCTCGGAATTCGCCACCGTGTTTTTTCCGTGCGCGATCGGGATGATCGGGTCTTTCGAGCCCCAGTACAGCGCAATCGGCGGCATGTCCGGCACCTCGGCCGCGCGCTGGATCGTTTGCATGTATTGGCCGAAGAAATTGATGACGCCTTCGAGACTGCGCTGAAAGGCGCGGTCGGTGCCGGGAATGCGGATGATGCGCACGAAGCGCTCCTGCTCCTCCGGCTCCATGTGTCCGAAAATCTGGGACGAGTGTTTCAGGACCGTCGGCAGCACGTAACGCAGCACCGTCGGCGTGATTTTGGCCCCCAGCACGGGGAACGCCGCGAAACGCATGCTCATGCTGACCTGCCGGCCGAGCCCGCCCGCGGCGACCAGCGCGAGATGATCGATCCGATCCCGCTGTTCCAGCACCATCCACTGGGCGATGCCCGCGCCGAACGAATGTCCGCACACGTGGGCGCGTTCGACGCCGATCTCGTGCATCCACGCGGCCACCATCTCGGCGAACCATTCGAGCGTATAAGGCGCGTCGGGCCGACCGGAATATCCGTGCCCCGGCAGATCGGGCATCAACACGCGAAAACGCTTCGCCAAATGCGGCGCGGACCGTCGCCACGCGCGATGCGAATCCTGAATCCCGTGGATCAAAACGAGCGGCTCACCCTCGCCCATCTCGCCCCAGGTCATCGTCGTGCCCAGGACGGGGGTCTCGTGGCCTTCGCCGAGCATTTCCATGACGTCACCCCCCGCATACCGTCGCGTTTATCCGTGCAGGTTAACACGGCAGACAGGCTAAAGCACAAATGGGTTGTTGGTTTTTGGTTGTTGGTCAGACAGACCTAACGTCCTTTCACGCGCTCTTGATCTCATCGTGGTGAATTTACAGCGGTCGCCGACGGCATCGCTCGCGATTCATCCAAAAAACTCGGGCGGCCTTTCGACCGCCCGGAGGTGATTCGTCGGTTTTCAGGGACGCGGATCAGCCGCAGCATCCGCCGTCGTCGTCGTCATCGTCGCCCGCGCCGCTGTCGTCGTCCGCGCCGGCATCGTCGTCGTCGCCGCTATCATCGTCACCGGCGGAGTCGTCGTCGCCGGAGTCGTCGTCGGCGTCGTCATCGGTTGGGGGTCCCTCGACCACGTTGAAGCTCACCTCGTCGGTGTCCATGAACTCACCGTCGCCGACGGTCAGTTCGAAGGTCACCGTGCCCATCGCGGCGGGCGTGAAGGTGTTGGTCTGGCCGAAGGCCGAAGGCATCGTCACGGCCTCGCCCGCGATCTGCACCCACTTGTAGCTGAGCGTGTCGTTTTCGGTGTCGGTGCTGGCCGAGCCGTCGAGCGTGCCCACCGCGCCCACGACGATCTCGCCGTCCACGCCGGCGTCGGCCGTCGGCGGGCCGTTGAACAGGCCCTCGTAGTGCACGCGGCCCTCGCCCAGACCCACAGCGTAAGCCCATTCCTTGCTCACGCGGTCCTCGTCCATGGCGATGAAACCGCCGCCGACCGCGCCCTCGCTGCCCATGCCCTTCACGACCTCCCAGGTCTTGCCGCCGTCTTCGGTCTTGATGATCGCACCGGTGTGCGCCGAAAACGCGATGACGCTGACGTCGCAAGCCGCGAAGCCGAGGTTGCCATCGACCATCCAAATGTCGCTGATCGCGTAGGCCCCGTTTCCCATCGGCATCGGGTCGGGGATCGTGGCCTCGTTCCAGGTCGCACCGCCGTCGTCGGTGTAGCGGATCGTGTTGAGCACCTTGGCGCTGTATTCCTCGCTCGTGATGATCGCGCCGTGCTGCTCGGTGCCCATCGAGATCTTGTAGGGCAGGTAGTTCATCCCTTCGGCGAGCTCGATCCACGTCGCGCCGCCGTCCTCGGTCTTGAACAGGCCCTCGCCGATCACGGGCGCCTTCGCGCCGCCTCGGCCTTCGAGCAGGTCGCGCTCATGACGAAGCAGCGCCGAACGGCGAAACATCACGTTTTCCGCGTATTCGGCGGGCGTCATGAAGGCCGAAATCGCTTCCTCGATCTCCTGATAGCCCGTCGCCGCGAAGCCGAGCTCCGGCGTGAGGAACGACAGATCGGCCGTCGCGCCCGCTTCGTAGTTGAAGGGCGGCGTCACCTCGTCCCACGTGTCGCCCGCGTCGGTCGTCTTGAAGAGCTTGTTCGGATCGCCCATCAAAAAGCCGGTCGTCTCGTCGATCGTCTCGACCTGCGTCAGGCCGACGGTGCCCTCGGGCCAGTCGATGTCCTGCATCTCCCACGTCACGCCGCCGTCGGTGCTGCGCCAAGTCTTGGGCCCAATCAGGAACATGCAGCCCCAGCACGCCGGGAAGGGATTCGTTTCGATGCAGTCCTCCGGCATCGCCATACCGACCATGACGCCGTTGGTCGCGTCGAAGAAGTCCGCCGCGAGGTGCGTGAAGCTGTTGAAGAGGATCATGGCCTGGCAGGGGTCTTCCAGATCGACCTCGTCGTAGCCCGTCAGGTCGAGGGTCGTGCCGCCGTCGTCGGTGGTCCAGCCCCATTCGAAGCCCGCCGCGCCGACCTGATTGATGCCCAGGATGAAGGCGTGATCTGCGTCGATGGCGCCGATGTCCATGAGCAGGGGGAACTGGCCCTGATAGACGCCGCCGCCCATGGTCCAGGTTCCCGTTTCGGCCGCGTCCGCCGCTCCGGGCAACGCGAGCATCACAATTGCGATGATGAAAAGTCTTCGTAACATGGCCGTTTTCTCCGTCCCAAGGTGTCGTCAATTCCGCGTCCCGCGGACGCGGCGTAAGCCGCCGCATGCGAGCGGCGACGGGTCAAAAGCGTATCCCTCCGACCGGCCCGGTGTCAATGAAAAAGTGAATGGCGGTTCAGTGGAATACGCCGGGAACGGCTGGGCGCGATTTTCCCCTCTCGCGCCGGGCGCGAGAGGGGTTGAAGCGTGGAAAGC
>CAZPJD010000045.1:0-22965 GCA_964586775.1 uncultured bacterium
CCTGATGCTCGCGCTTGAGGTCGTCGAGCTTGGGCGCGGGAAAATTTCCATTTTCCGCGAGCTGCTCGAGCTGCTCGAACGCGACGGGCTGGCTCTCGATCACCGGCAGAATCGCCGGCCGCACGAGCTGACCGATCTGAATCTGCACCATCGCAAAGCTCTTTTTCTTGATCTCGTTTTCCAGGTCGCGAAAGATTTTTTTCTGGTTTTCGCGGAAGCGCTCGACGAGGGCGTCGCGCTGGCCCTTGAACTCTTTGTTGTCGAAAAGGTTGGGGATCATTTCGAGCAGATCGACGACGAACTGCCGCATGTCTTTTTTCAGGCGGTTGCCGTCCCCCGCGGGCAGTTTGGCCGCGATCGGCTCCTTGGGATTCTTGAAGTTGTAAAGATAGACGATGTCGTCGGGCTTCTTCGAACTCTTCGGCAGCTTCTTGAGCAGGCGCTTGACGGTGCTCATCTTACCCGTGCCGACACTTCCGCACGCGTAGATGTGGTAACCCGGCGAGCGGAGATTCAGACCGAGTTCGAGCGCCTCGGTGGCGCGCTTTTGGCCGATGACGCCGTCGAGCGGCTCCAGATCCGCGGTGGTCTCGAATTCGAAGCGCGACGGATCGCAGATCCAGCGCAGTTGCTCGGGCTTGAGGGAGAAGCGGGAAGGATCGGCTTTACGCATACGGTCCTCTCGATCGACATGTCATGTTCATCGCCCATTCGCCCCGGCGGTGCCGAGGGCGGTCAATTCAGCTTCATGGACAGGATCTTGGCCTCGGTATTCTCGCTGTCGTCGGCCATGGCGGCCTTGGCCTGCGCGGCGGCGGCTTCCTTTTCGCCCAGATTCGCGAGCACCTTGGCGTAGAGCACGCGCGCCTTGGAACGGAATTTCGGATCCTCGCCGAGCATCTGGATCGACTTGTCGGCGAAACCCTTCGAGCCCTTCCAGTCGCCCTTTTCGAAGCGCCCGCGCGCGAGGAAGTAATAGGCGTAGCCGTTGCTCTTGTCGACGTTGATCGCGTTCTCGAGGTGCGTGACGTAGGTGGTCCCGTAGCCGGACTCGATCGCTTTTTGTACGTTGCCCATGCTGGCGCGGCGGTCGGGCTTGGACGCGGGCGCGGTCTGCTTTTTGTACGTCTCCATCCACTGCTCGTGCGTGACGGGCTGGAGATGTCGATCGACCTGGGCCTCTTTTTTTTCCGGGGCGGGCGGCGGCGGCGTCGGCTCGGGGATCGGTTCCTCGGCCGGTTCCTCGGGCGCGAGATCCGTCTCCTCGAAATCGCCGCCCGCCGCGGCCGCGGGCTTCGTCCCATTCGCCGGAGCGGCCGGCTCGTCCCCATCGAGATCCTTCACCTCGACGCTCGGTTTCTTCCACCATGGGGTCTTGGCCGTGTTCGCCGCGGGCTCGGTCGATTCCGCTGCCGGTGCCGACGGCTTCTTCGATTCCGTCGCCGCCTCGGGAGTTGGAGCGGGCGTCGGCGCGGCCTCGGGCACCGGGGTTTCGGCGGGTGTTTCGGCAGGTTCCGGTTCGGCGTCGGCGCCTTCGGGTCCCGTCTTCACCTGAACGGCGAAGATCTCCTCGCCCTTCTGATTCTTGATCGCGCACCCGGTTCCGAGCGACGCGGCCAGAAAAGCCACGACCAGAACCGACCAAAACGCGGATCGCGCGGCGTCACGCATCAGGGTCCTCCCGGTTTGGTCTTCGATTTGAAAAATTCCAATATCGAGTCCTTGTGCATGTCGCACTCTTGGGTGGGCTCGGTGCCCTCGACGAACTCTTCCTCGATCACGTCGGGGCAATCGTAGACCGCCAGTTTCCCCGACGCCAGACACACCTTTTTCTTCACCACTTTGCCCGGCGACGCGAACTCGACCGGGCGGCTCTTCGAGAACTGCGCGATCATGAACCGCGCCCAGATCGGCAGCGCCGCCGATCCACCCGGCAGGCCGACCTTGCGGTTGTCGTCGAATCCCACCCACACGGCGGCCAGCAGGCGCGGCGTGTAGCCGACGAACCACGCGTCCTTGAAGTCGTTGGTCGTGCCGGTCTTGCCGGCGGCGGGGTGCGTGAACCCCATCGTGATGGCGCGGCGGCCCGTTCCGCGCTGGATCGCGCCTTGCAAAATCGAGGTCGTCATGTACGCGGCCTCGGGGGGAATCGCCTGGGCGATTTGCACCGGCTTTTTCTCCAGCACCTTGCCCTCGGGATTCACGATGTCTCGCACGGCCATCGGTTCGGCGTGCGTGCCTTCGTTGGCGAGCGTGCCGAACGCACCGGCGACCTCGAGCGGGATCAAGTCCGCCGAGCCGAGCGCGATGGACGGGTACTTGGGCAGTTCGCTGTCGATGCCCATGCGGTGCGCGACTTCGATGATCTTCGGAATCCCCACGTCGATCGCCACCTTGACCGTGGGGATGTTGCGCGACTGCTCCAGCGCGCGACGCACGGTCATCTCGCCTTCGTATTTGTCGTCGTAGTTCCCCGGCGTCCACAACCCCGAACCGGGCACATTCACCGAGAACGGCTCGTCGACCACGACGGTGGACGGAGACAGGTGGAAGCCCGGATCCTCGATCGATCGCACGAACCCCGCCGTGTACACGAAGGGCTTGAAGACCGAACCGACCTGCCGCTTGGCCTGCGCGGCGCGGTTGAATTGGCTCTGATAGTAGTCGCGGCCGCCCACCATCGCGCGAATAAACCCCGTCTGCGGCTGCAGGACGATGATCGCGCCCTGCAGCGGCGGCTTGTTCGACGCGACAAGTTTCGGGTTTTCCTTCTCCAGGGTTTCGAGGCCGTCGAGCATCGCCTGCTCGGCGTTGTGCTGCGTCTGGACATCGAGGGTGGTGAAGATCGAGAGCCCCTCGCTCACGAGGATGTCGGGGCCGTACTTTTCGTCGAGCTGCGAGCGGAGAAAGTCGATGAAATACGGCGCGATGGTCTTCGCGGGGGTGCGCTGCAGGACGCGGATCTCCTGCGCCTTGGCGAGTTCCGCGTCCGTCTCGGTGATCTTCTTGTCCTCGGCCATGCGCTCGAGGATGTAATCGCGCCGCAACTTCGCGCGTTCGACGCGCGTGGTGGGGTTGTAACCGGCGGGCGAGCGGATGAGCCCCGCGAGCAGCGCGCTTTCGGCGAGGCCCAGCGTGCGCACGTCGCGTCCGAAATAGTATCGGCTTGCCTGCCCCACACCACAGACGCTGACCGAACCCTCCTGCGCAAAGTAGACCTCGTTCAAGTACGCTTCGAGGATGGCGTCCTTGTCGTAGATCATCTCCAGCACGAAGGCCATTGCGGCTTCCTTGGCCTTGCGGTTGAAGGTGCGCTCGGAGGTCAGATAGAAATTCTTGACGAGCTGCTGCGTGATGGTGCTGCCGCCCTGCACCATGCGCAGGTGCAGGATGTTGGTGACCATGGCGCGGGTGAAACCGATCGGATCGACGCCGAAGTGGTGGTAGAAGCGCTTGTCCTCGACGGCGACGATGGCGTTTTTCAGATGCTCGCTGACCTCTTCGACGCGAACGAGGTCGCGGTCTTCCTGCTGGTCGCCGAAAAAGCGCGCAATGAGTTCGGGCTCGATCTCGGCCGACGGCAGTTCATCGCCGGAGATGTCCACGAGCTTTTCGATGATGCCGCCGCCGACCTCGACGCGCAGCTTGTAGCCCTTCGCGTTCTCCCATGGATAGCGGAAATCCCGCAGGAAGATGTCGATGCGACTCTCGGTAGCGCGATACTCGCCCTCTTCCGCCGGTTCGCCGTCGGTCTGGCGATAATTCAGACGCTTGAGCCGATCGACGAGCCCGATCTCGTCCACCGACAGGCCGGGGAGCAGCGTCAGCGTGTCGGAAAAGACGCGGCTCGGCACCTTCCAGCGCTTGCCCTCGAAGCGCTCGACGAGCGGCCCGGTGACCGTGTAGGCATAATAACCGCCGAGGAGGATGACCAGCAGGGCGAATACGAATCCGAGATTGAATCCCCACCAGCAGATGCCGACCACGAAGCCCCGGATTCGCGACATCGGGCGGCGCTGCATCTGCTTGAAGCGCTGCGTCGAGGCACTGCCCGGGCGCCGGTTGGCCATTGAGACTCCAGGTCACATCGTGGTCGCATCGTGCGATGAGACATCGTCGCGTCGAGCGATGAAACATCGATCAGCGGCGAGGGATCGCCGCGCCGTTTTAACACACTGTGGACACGCAAACAAAAGGGGGCATCGGCCGCGCGCGACCAACGCCCCCCTCTTCGCCCGAGCCACTGGAGGGTCTCGAACCCCCGACCTGACGATTACGAATCGTCTGCTCTACCAGCTGAGCTACAGTGGCACCCCGAAAGCGGCGCGCATTATATCCAGAACGACCCTTGAATCAAGCCGCGCGCGGGGCATATTGCCCGCGCCGAAGGCTTCCATTAGTTTACGCCGTCCCCGAGGGGTGGTCTGCGAGCATGAGCGGCGCGAAAGCCGAACGCTTCCACGAAATCGACCTGTTGAAGGGCCTTGCCTGCTACCTGATGCTGACCGGGCACGCCCTGCGCGCGCACCCCGGCGGCTTCGGTCCGCTCGGTCTGATGGACAAGCTCGTCATCTACGCCATGGACTTCTCCGGCCCGATGTTCTTCGTCGCGTCGGGCATGAACGTCTGCACGTTTTTCGACCGCAACCGCGCCAAGGCGGGTTTCCACGCGGCGCGCTTCTACCTGGGTCAAGCCGCGATCCTGTTTGTTCTCGGCTACACCTACAGCCTCGCCATCGGCAGCCTCGCCATCGGCATTCCCGACATCTTTCAGGGCGTCGCGATCTGCACGTCCGCGGTCTTCGTCCTGATGTACGCGCGTCTGCCTGGCTGGGCCTACCTCGTGGTCGCCGCGGGCGTGTACTCCGTTTATTGGCCGTTCCGCCTGGAACTCGACGCCATCGCCGCCGCCGCGAACACGGTGCCGACGTGGTCGTCCATCGAGACCTACGACCAGCCCATGTTCCACACCGCCGTGGCGACCGTAAAGTCGCTGCCGCTCTGGAAGCGACAGCTCTTCGCGCATTTCAGCTTCTTCCCGTGGGCGGTGTTTTTTCTCATCGGCGCGGCGGTCTACCGCACACGCACGCGCGCCGGCGAGATCGCGATGTCGCTGATTTTCATCGGCATGCTCGCGGCCTCGGCGTTCTTGCCGCAGGCGTTTTTCAGCAATCCGGTGGAACTGTTCTTCCGCGGCGTGCCGGGATACGTGTTGCAGACGGGCGGCGTCGCGGGGCTCGCCTTCATTGCCGGGCGGCACCTGTACCGCGGCGCGGGCAAGAGCCGCGTTGCACGGGCGATCGAGTTCGCCGGGCAGGAGTCGTTTCTGCTGCTCATCCTTCACTTCTTCCTCATCACGGTTTCGCTGATGTTCCTGCCGAAGCTCCACATGTATGCGCGCGCGGTGCTGATCGTCGCGGGCACCGCGTGGCTGCTCCCCGTTTTCGCCCGGCGGCGCGACCTGTGGGCGACGGCGCCCGGCTTCGAGCGACGGGCGATCGTCGTGCTGGTGCTGGCGTTCGGCATCGGTGTCTTTCTTTCCGCCGCGCCGCCGCTCTATATTCTCGCCAGACTCGTCGGGTTCGTGTCGGCATTCGCTTTCGCCTTCGTTTTCGGTTCGCTGCGCACCCGCTGGCGCGCGAAATGCCTGACGCCGAGCGCCGCCTGAGCGGTCGGAGGGAACGATGAACGCGTCACCCAATCGGGATCTCGACATCGACCTCGCCAAGGGGCTCGCGTGTCTCATGATGATCTACGGGCACATCGGGTTTCAGATGAGCGTCGTGATCGACCGCCCGCCCCACCTCGTCCCGAGCTGGATCTTCGCGGAAAGCTCCGTCGCCCTGTTCTTCATGGCGACCGGGATGAACGTGCTGCATTATGTCCAGCGGGCCGCGTCGAAAAAAGGTTTCGGCCCGACCCGCGATTTTCTCATCACGAATGTCGCGCTCTTCGCGTTGGGATTCGTCTACAACGTCAACCGCTATTCGGTCGGCCTGATGGACCTGTTCCAGGGGATCGCGGTCGCCGCGTTCGTCACCTACATCCCCTTCCGCCGGCAGTGGCCCACGTGGGCGATCGTCGTCATCGCGCTCGAGTTCTTCGTCATCGCGTTCGGTTTCGCACTCGCCCCCGACCCATCGATCGGAAACGGCTACATCGCCGTTTCGGCCAGGGCATTCGCCGATTCCTTGCGCCCCGGCGCCGCGCACCCGAATCTCATGGGGCAATACCTCGCCATGCTCGGCGAGCTGAAAGACCTGCCGCTCTGGCATCGATTCCTGTTCATCCAGTTTTCGGCGTTGCCGTGGACCGGTTGCGCCATGCTCGGCGGCGTGCTGATGCGCCACGCGCGCAAGAAGCACGAAATCTGGCTGTGGATCTTCTTTACCGCGATTCTCGTCTCGTCTCTGGCGTTTCCCTTCTTCCTCGCGCAACACATGGTGGATTACTTCCACCGCGGCAAGCCCGACTACGTGCTGCGTCACGTGGGTATCGCGGGGTTGTTCATTCTCGCGGCACGTCGCTGGTACACCGGCCAATGGCGCGCGGGGCGCTGGCTCGAATTTATCGGTCGCGAGTCGCTTTTCGTCTTTGTACTCCAGTGGCTGTTCCTGGAAATCTCCACGACCATCGTGAAGGGACCACCGTCTTTTGTGGTGATCGTCGCTCAGACGGTCGTCGTCATGTCGCTCATCACGCTGACGACGCGAAAGCTCGCCGCGCGTCGCGACCGGGGTGTGGATTCGATATCGTTCGCCAAGCGGTGGTTCGCGATCGCCATCGGCGTCGGGTTCGCCGCCTGGTGGATCGGTCGCGTGCCGAAGCCGCCCCTCTATCTGAACGTCCATCTCTCGCACCTGATCTCCAACATTTCGAGCGTCGCGTTCGCGATGGCGTTCCCCTCGCTCAAGACGCTGATGCGCGGCGAGAAGAAGCCCAAGGTCGCCATCGAGGCCGCGCATGCCTGACCGCGCATCCGCTTCCGGACGCGCATGGCCGTCCGATCGCCGCGTTTTCGCGTTCGCGCTCGCGGGGATGATCTGCGCGAAGCTCGTGCTCATGTTTCTGGGCGCGCGAAATCCACAGAACCCGCTCGACTTCCTGCGGCCCGTCGACGACGCGTACATCTCGTATCGCTACGCCGAAAACCTCGCGCACGGTTTCGGGCTCGAATACAACCCCGGCGAGCGCGTCGAGGGCGGAACGTCCATCGCGCTCATCGCGCTGCTCGCGCCGTTTTCGCTCGTCGGCATTCGCCGGATCGACCTCGTCGCGGTCGTGCTCAGCCTACTGGCGAGCGCGGGCACCGTCACGCTCGCGGCTCGGTATCTGCGCGAACGCGCGAACGCGGCGCTCGGGCGCGCCGAGGCGTTCGTCCTCGCGTTTCTCGCGCTCTCGACGTGCGTGCTTGTGTGGGCGTGGGCGGGGATGGAGACGTCGATCTTCGCCCTCGTGTGGCTCGCTGGGGTGCTGCGCCACCTGCGCGAATCCGAGCGTGGCGACTGGCCGCTCGCAAGCGCCCTGCTCACGGTCGCGGCCGGGTTGCTGCATCCCGACGGCGTGCTGCTCGCGCCGGTCCTCGGTCTGTCCTGGCTGTTCCCGTTCACGAAAAACCGCGCGATTCGCGGCGTGACCTATGGCGCGATCGTGGTGGTGGTGTTCGGCGGTTACTGGCTCGCGCGCTGGAGCTACTTCGGCTACCCGATGCCCAACACTTTTTACGCCAAGGTGGGCTCGGGCGCGGACCTGTTCCGCGCGGGATTCACCTACGTTCGGGTCGCCGTATTCTCGACGCTCGTTCCGCTCCTCACCGCGTTTTACGCGCTGAAAACCATCAAGGACTGGCGGACTTGGCCGCGCGAAATCTGGCTCTTTCTCGGCGCGGCCACGCTCTATGTCTTCTACGTGATGAAGGTCGGTGGGGACTTCTACCCGTTCCACCGCTTCTTCCTCGCCGCCCTCGTGCTCCTCACGCTCGCGGGATGGCGGATTCGCGGGCTCGCGAAGACGACGCCCGACGCGGCGATGACCAAGCGGCGCTGGGCGCTCGTCGTCCTTGCCGTCGTCGGGCTCAACGTGTGGTCGTTCTTCTTCACGTTTCAGGGGCTCATCCACCGCGATCTGCAGCGCGTTGTGAAAAACTTCGCGGCGACCGGCGTCGCCATGCGCAGCGCCATGCCCGAGAACACGACGGTGGCGACACTGCCCATCGGCGCGCTCGGCTTTTTCTCGAAGCTGCGCATTCACGACATGATGGGGCTCGTCGATCTGCATATCGCGCGCCTGCCGCGCGACGCCACGCGCGGCGTGGTGGGCCACGAAAAATTCGATCACGCCTACACGCTCTCGAAACGGCCCGAAGCCGTCGTGGTGCTGCCGAGCCTGTATTCCGACGACGCGGCCGGGTACGAAAAGTGGCTGAACGAAAACGCGCTGGCCCCGTCGCAGTACCGAATCTACGAGCAGGGCGCGCTGCGCGACGAGTATCGGCTCGCGAAATTGCCGGTGCGCGGAAAGCTCGTCGCCTACGGATTTCTGCGCCGGGATCTGATCGGCGCCGCCGGCTACGAAAAGTGGATCGCGATGAGCGACGCCGACCACGACCTTGCCTTCACGACGCCGTCGCGCGCCGAGGCGCACCCCCTGCACGGCAAGTCGTTCGGCATTTGGACCTTCAAATAAGTCAGCGTTTGTAGATCTGCGAGAGCGTTTGCTTCGCGCCGATCACCGCCTCGTGCTCCGGCGGAAATTTGGCGACGAGCCGCTCGAGCAGACGCACCGCCTGTGACTGATCGCCGTTGTCCTTGAGCAACATGGCCGCCGAAGACAGCGCCCACGCGGCGTCAGGCTTGTCGGGCCACGTGTCGAAGACCGTCTCGTACTCCTTGACCGCCGATGAAATCACCTTGCGCTGCGCGTAATGGCTCGCGAGCCCCATGTGCGCGTTGATGAGGTCCTGCTCCTTCGCAGCCTTGGACGACAGGATCGCACGAAACACCGATTCCACGTCGCCCGCCGGGTCCTGCTGGCGGATCTGGGCGAGGTCGAAGAGCGCAACGACGGACTGCGGCGCTTCGGGAAATTTCTTCGCGATCTCGAGCAGGATGTCGGCGGCGGCCTCGTCGTCACCCCGTTCCAGTTCGTTGTGCGCCTGTCCGATGCGGGCTTGCAGAATCGTGTTCCGATCAGCCCCCGGCGCGTCCTCGATGGCCGCGTAGGCCGTGCGCGCCTCGTCGTAACGGCCGAGCCCCGACAGACACTGGCCCTTGGTGAAGTTCGCCCAGCGCCGTCTCTCGGCGTCCTTCGTTTCCGCCAGCAGCGCATCGAGTGCGGCCAGTGCTTCGTCCCACTGCTTGCGCTCGCGGTGCTTTTCGATCTTCTGCTGCAACACGTTGTCAACGGCGTTCTGATCGCCGGGGAAACGCTCGCGCAGCAGTGCGAGGTGCTCGTCGAACCCGCGCACGTCGCCCATTTCCAGGTCGGACGCGATGGCCGCCTGAATCGCCTCGCTCGCCGAGGGGTCCTTCGGCATCACATTCGCCGCGGCGAGAAACGTCTCGCGGGCCTTCGCCTCTTCACCCGACGAACGCAGCAGTTGACCGAGCCCGATATGAGCCCGGGCTCGCGCGACCGGCGCCGAAGCCTTGTCGTCGATCACCGCCTGATAGATGCCGCGCGCGTCGTCGGGCTTCTTTTTTTCAATATAGGCCTGCGCCATGAGATTGCGGATCTGAGCGCGATCCGAATCGTCCTTCGTTTCCGCCAGAGCGGTCTGATACTCCTTGATCGCATCGTCGAGCTTCCCAGCCCGTTTCGCGATCTCAGCCAGACCGAATCGCGCGTTCATCTTGGCCGAGCCCTGCGCCGTGGGATTCGCCAGCATCTGCTCGAAGTATTTGCGGGCGCTCGCCGCGTCGTTCTCGTTCAGCGCGATCTGCGCAAGGCTCTGCGTCGCCCAGACCGCCGCGAGGGATCGGGGGGCGAGTTCGAGCGAGCGTCGAAACGCCGCCTGCGCGTCTTTGGGACGGTTCGCCTGCTGGAAGATTCCGCCGAGCTCCGTGGATAACCGCGCCTTTTCCGCGGCGTCCACCTCCGCGGCGATCAGCTTGTCGAACGCCTCCTTCGCGGCCGCGACGTCGCCTTTTTCCGCGAGGATTTGCGCCGCGGCCGTGTCGGACTGACGGCGCGTTTCGGGCGACTTCGATTCCTTGGCGAGACGCCGGAACAGCGTCAAAGATTCGTCCAGCTCTTTCGTGCGACGCAGCGATTGCGCCAGTTCCCAGGTCGCTTCCTCGCGCAGCGCCGCGTCGGCGGCCTTCGATTCGGCGAGGGCGCGAAATCCTTTGGCCGCATCGGCCGGGCGGTTCGTATCCTGATACACGCGCGCGATGGCGAGATCGAGGCGCAACGACCTCACCGGGTCCGTCGTCGCCTTTTTCAGCTCTTCCAGAACCGCGAGCGCCTCGTCGGGGCGTCCCGCCTGCTTCAGTGCATTCGCGAGTCCGTTCTTCGCCTGTTCCGTCGCGGCCGCGTCGCCTTGGCCCGCTCGGGCGACGAGATCGCGGTAGAGCTTCACCGCGTCGTCGAATCGATTCTGTTCGGCGTAGCACTGCGCCGCGGACCCGAGCGCCCACTCGCGCGACTCGGCCGTGGCGCCCTTTTCGGCGATGGCGAGAAACGCCGCGACCGCCTCGTCGTAGCGACGCGCTTGACGCAGCGTCTCGGCCCGACCGGATACCGCCTGCGCGCGCAGGTTCTGCTCGAGCGCCGCGTCCTTGACGAGGTCGTCGTAGATGCGCAGCGCCTCGTCGAATCGGTTGTTTTGGCGATGAAGCTGGGCGAGCTGGAACGCCATGTTCGCCCGTCGTCCGGGCTCTCCCGCCGTCTCGACGACCGCTCCGAGCAGCTTCGCCGCGTCTTCGGCGCGCCCCGCCGCCGAAAGAACCTGCGCAAGCGACGCCTTCACATCGCTTTGATACGACGCGTCCGCGGGAAACCGCTTGCCCATTTCCAAGAGCAGCTTTTCGGCATCGGCCGACCGGTCCGACTCCACGTACGCCTGAACGATTTGTTGCGCCACCTGAAACTGCGCGTTTGCGGGCAATGCGAGTTCGAGGTTTTTCTTCCATGCCGCCGCCGCGTCGTCGATGCGCCCCGCGCGCCGCGCGAGTTGCGCGAGCCCCGAGTTCGCGGCGGCCACGGCCTCGGGCCGATTCGCGTAGTCGCGCGCGATCTGATCGGCGAGACGCGCAACCCCCGCCGCGTCGCCCGCGTCCACCGCGAGCGCGATGAGCTCCGTCAACGCATTGAGCTTCGTCTCGGGTGATTTCGTCGCCTTCGAAGCCAACTCGTAGGCCCGGGCGGCGTCGTCGTGCCGGCTCTCGCTCTTGAAGGTCCACGCAATGCCCATGCGCGCCGAGTCCGCCGTCGCGTCGTCATCGCCGTAATCGGCCACGATGGTCTCGAACGCGCCCCGCGCCTTCGCCCAATCCTGTGCGTTGGAGTACGCCTGCGCGAGCCCCGAAAGCGCCTGCTTTCGCATCGCCGGGCGATCCTTCGCCGACGTCAACGGTTCGAGCGTCCGGACCGCCAGATCCACGTTTCCCGAGCGCGACAGCGACTCGCCGAGCACGAGCGACATGGCGTCCGCCGTACCCTGCATGGTCGCGCCCTTCGCCCGGACCTCGGCGATCATCGCCGTCGCCGCGTCGACCTGACCCTGCGCGACCATCACGCGCACCAGCGCCGCCCGCGCGCCCGACGCGGCGCCCACGTCGAGGGACGTTGCGGTCAGGCTCTCATATTGCCGGCGCGCCGCGTCCAGATCGCCTTTTCGTTCCAGCAATTGTCCGAGCGAGAAACGCGCCTGCGCCACCTCGGAAACACGGTCGTCGCCGGAGAATTTCTCAATGAGCGTTTCATACATCTTGATCGCGGCGTCGACGTTTCCGCCGCGGTCCTGGAGCCCCGCAAGTGCCCCCATCAACTGGGCCTGCTCGCGCGCGTCCTTCTCGTTTACAATCGACGATTCCAGCAGGGAGACCGCGTCGGGGAATTTGCCCGCGTCGGCCGTCGCGGTCGCCATCTTCTGAATCAGATTCGCCCGTCCACCGGGCTCCGATGTGGGAATGACCACGGCCTTGTCGTACGCCGCGCGAACGGCGTCGAGGTTTCCCCGCTGCGCCTCGATATCCATGATGCGCGAGAACGCTTGGCGCGCCGATGCGGGCGCGGACGACTCGGCGATCGCGCGGAACTCGACCAGCGCCGCGTCGAAATCACGAGCGCGGACCAGACTCTCCGCCTTGGACAGACGCACGACCGCCAGGTCGTCCGTGCGTGTCGGAAACCGTGTGGCGATTTCCTTCGCCACGCCATCGAGATCGGCGATCCGGCCCTGGTCGGCAAAGAGCGCCTGCAACGAACGCAGCGCGCCGAGCGCCACGTCGGGCTGCGTGTTGCCAGCGACCTCCTTCCACGTCGCCTCGGCGCCGGCGACGTCGCCCGTTTGCCGGAGATACTCGGCCAACTCGCCCTGCGTTCTCGCCGCCAGAACGGGATCGTCGGCGTATCGTTTCGCCATCAGGTCGAGCTGCTTCTTCCACTCGGCCAGATTGCGCGACTGGCGATAGACGTTGACGATGTTCAGATCGGGATTGAAGTTGAGATTCAGGTCCTGCGTCAGCTCGAAGACGCGCCGATAGTGGGCGACGGCGGTTGCGGCGTCATTCAGTTCCCACGCGATGTCGCCGAGCGTCTGCTGGATCGTCGCCTGCATGTGGGCCGAACCCTCGGACTCGCCCAGCACCTCGTTCAGAATCGCACGCGCCTTTTCGTGTTCGCCCCGGTTGCGATACACCCCCGCGAGCATGATCGACACATTCTGGCGAGCTCCCGGGTCCTTTTGCGTCTCGCGCATCTCTTCGAGGAGCTTTGCCGCGTCGTCCAGCCGCCGCGCCGCGAGCAGGACGGTCACGCGGTCCACCGCCAGCCGCTGCGCCTGTTCGGGCATCGACTTCACGCGCGCGAGCGCCCCGTCCAGCACCTTGAGGGCATCGTCGAAGCGACCGAGCTGCGTGAGCACGGCGGACAACGACGACGCGACACCCGCGACCTGCACGGGCTCTTTCGCGCTCTCGAGCAGGCGTTCGTAGCGCGCGATGGCGAGCTCGGGTGTCCCCCGATTCTTTTCGCCGTCGGCGATCGCGTTTTCCGCCGCGAGGATCACGTCGGTTTGGTCGGCGAAGCGCTCTTTGATGAGCGTCAACTTGGTCTGCGCGCCTTCGAGGTCGCCCATGCTGACGAAGACCTCGATCTGCTGCGTGAGCACCTGCGCCGCGCGCTGGGGGATATCGACGTTTTGCGCGAGCACCTCATCAAGGCGCGCGATGGCCTTCGGCCCCGCCCCGTGTTCCTTCCACAGTCTCGCGAGACTGAGATTCGCATTGAAGATCGCATCGCTCGAATACTGCTTCGAGTCGACGATCTTCAGGTAAGCGGCTTCGGCCGCCTCGATGTCGCCGCGAAGGACCTCGATCTGCGCGATGCGTTCCCACGCGCGGGACGATTCGGGATAGGCGTTCCATCGTTCGGCGAACGATCGAAACGCCGCGACGGAATCGTCGTAACGCCGCTCCTGCGCGAGCGCGTCGGCAAGGCCGAGTTCGGCCGAAAACAGGCTCGCTTTCAGTTCTGGGCGGTCCGTCGCGTCGGTCACCACGAGATCGAAGTATCTTCGCGCGTCGTCGAGCTTGTTCTGACCCAGATACAGATTCGCGAGTTGAACGCGGATGTTCGCCACGCGAAACGGATCGTGCGGATACTTCGCGAGGATGAGCTCGTACAATTGAATCGCGCGGGGGATGTCCTGCTTCGAGACGGCGTCGCCCGCGGACTGCTCCAGCCGGGTGTACGACCAATTCGTCGGATCCTTGTACCACAACCATCCGTACGCCATCGCCGACGCCACGATGACCGCGACGGCCGCCTGCGCCAAACGATTGGTGCGCAGCGTGCGCAAAGCTCGAAGCCACAGCAGGCTGCTGGTCTTCGCGCCGCGCTCGCGGAACGCGACGAGCGCCGCCTCGTCGTAACCCTTGACCGACTTGAGGATCGCGCCTTTCAGCTCGGCGTCGACGAAATCGACGGCCTCGTGCCGTCCGCCTGAAAACTGCGCGTGCGCGAGTTTCGCGCCGCGAAAATCCACGCGCTCCAGGCGCGTGCTCGACCAGTTGCTCTTGGTCAGCGCCGATTCGCCGAAATCGCTGTCGCGAATCTGCGAGAGAAAGAAGTCGATGTCCGTTCCGTTCGCCGATCGCGCGCGCACCTCGGCGAGCTCGGCGTTGATCCAGATCGATCTTTCGAGATTCGCGCCGCCCAGCTCCGCCTTTTCCCACGACGTTTCGACCAGATCCGCGCCGGTAAAATCCGCCTCACGAAAATCCACCCCCGCGAAACGGCTCTTCGACGCCAGCGCGTCCCGCCAGACGGACTTCGCGGCACGCACATTCTCGAATTTCGCCTCTCGCGCCTTCGTCCCGACGAAGCTCGCGTCGTCCAGCGTCGCGCCCGTCAGGTCCGCGCCATCGAGGTCGGCCTTTTCGAGCTTCGCACCGCTCAGGTTCGCACCGGTCAGATTCGTGCCGCGAAGGTCGGCACGCGACAGATCCGCGCCCGAAAGATCCGCGCCCGAAAAGTCGGCTTTTCGGAACCTCCCTCTCGACAGGTTCGCGCCCGCGAGGCGCGCGCCGGAAACGTCGGCACCCGCCCAGTTCGATCGCGCGAGGTCCGCGCCCGCGAGTTCGCCCGACCTGAGTTTCTCCAGAAGATTCGGCTCGATCGTCATGGCCCGCTTTCGGCCGCGCATCCGCGACCCGTTGGATTTCACGAAGACCTGATTTTATCGCGTTACGACCGCCCAAACGCAAGCGCTTCGCGTTTTCGGTTCTGACGCCACGAGGCGAAGCGGGTTCCCGCATGAAAAGGGCGAAGCGCCGCCGCGGCA
The DNA here is from genome assembly GCA_964586775.1 of uncultured bacterium. Taxonomy (GTDB): domain Bacteria; phylum Lernaellota; class Lernaellaia; order JACKCT01; family JACKCT01; genus JADLEX01. Next base: position 15,008 of record CAZPJD010000045.1, read on the forward strand.
CGCCAATGCGCCGCCGCGGACTCGCCGTCTCCAATCCGGCCGAGCGCCTTCGCGGCCACCACGTGCAGACTCCACAGACGCAACGCCAAAGCCCGATTGCGACTCGCCCCGGCTCCCAGGGCGTCTTCCTCGATGACGGCGGCGCACGCCGGAAACATCACCGCCGGGCTTCGCCCTGTCTGTCCCGCGTGGAGGTGATAGACCGCAAGCGGTTTCGGATCGAACGCGACCAGACCGATCGCCGCGAGTCGAAGCCACAGGTCGTAGTCCTCGGCGGGCTCGAATCGGTGACGAAATCCGCCCAGGCGGGCAATGACGTCGCGCCGGACGAGCACCGACGAAGTCGGGATCACATTGTCCAGACGCAGCCGTTCCCGAATCGACCCGGCAGAGGGCGATTGGCGCGAAAACACGGTGGGGCCGCGCGACGAATCGCCCTCGATTCGCGCGTCGGCGTAGACGGCGATGAGATCGGGATTCGCATCGACGAGTCGAAGCTGGCGTTCGAGGCGATCGGGCCTCCACTCATCGTCGTCGTCCAACAGCGCGATCCACTCCCCGGTCGCCTCTTCGATCGCCGTATTTCGGGCGAGCGCCGCGCCGACGCCGTCATGGTGCACGACCCGCACCCGGTCGGCCCAAACACTCACCGCGGACGCGACCGGCGGTCCTTCGGACTCATGACAAGAAACCAACACCTCGTCGGGGAGCCGGGTCTGCGCGAAGACGCTCGCAAGCGCTCGACGCAGCAGGTCGGGTCGATTTCGCGTAGGGATGACGGCGCTAACGCGCATCTGAATAGTGGGCGCTATCGCGCATTCCGGTGAAAATCGGGGAAGTAGTTCCGGAACCACAGTTCCAGACTCACGCGGCTGTATCGACCGCGATCGAACTCGCCGCGCGGGCTGCCGTTGCCCGGCAATTGGATTCGCGATTCGAGCGACGATTCGAGTTCACGCGCCCACGCATCGAGCGGACCGAAGAGCCAGTCGTGAAACGGCACGACGAGACCCTTCTTGTCGCGCCGGTCGAGGATCGCGTCGGGGACGATGCCGCGCAACGCCCGCCGAAGAATCCGCTTGGTGCCGCTCTCGTCGATCTTGCAACGTTCGGGAAGCCGAAAGCCGAATTCGATAAGCCGATGGTCGAGGAAGGGGCAGCGGTTTTCGAGCCCGACCGCCGCGCACGCCCGATCGTTCATCGTCAGCAGAGAAGGCAGCGAAACGTGGGCGTCGAAGTTGCCCATGCGATCCACGAGCGACACGTGCCGCGAAAACATCTTTCGCACCAGGTCGAGAAACGGATCGGGCTTGTCGGGCCGATACCGCGCGACGAGCTCGAAGTAGCGGTGGACGACGTCGCCAAACATCCGCGGATTCCAGAAATACCGTGCGAGCGACTGATACGACGCCAGTTCGTCGCTGCGCGAGAGCCGGTCTTCCCAAGCCATCAGCAGATAGCGGACGTACCCGCCGAAGACCTCGTCGGCGCCCTGCCCGCCCAAAATGACCTTGATTCCGTGGTCGCGCGCGGCCTCGGCCAGCATGAACTCCGCGATGACCGACGCCGTCGCGACCGGCTGGTCGAGATGCCGGATGACGGCTGGGAGTTTGTCGCGAAAGTCGTCCGCGGTCGGCGTGACGACCACCTGCCGCGCCCCAATGTGCTTCGCGACGAGCTGGGCGTGCGGGAATTCGTCAAACTTGGACCCGAGCGGGAACCGGCACGTGAAAGCGATTTCCGGCTTGGCGATGCACGCGATCGCCGCGGAGTCGATGCCGCCCGACAGAAAGATTCCGAGAGCGACGTCGGACATCAGGCGAATCGTGACGGCGTCGATGAGCAGGGCGCGCAGTTCCTCGATCAGGTCCTCGTCAGAGCGCGCGGAGGGTTCGCCGTTGGGAATCTCCCAGTAACGCCGGATCACGACGTCGTGCCCGTCGAAGCTTAACGTGTGCGCGGGCGGGAGTTCCTCGATTCCCTCGAAGAGTGTGTCCGGCGCGATCGCCGCGTCCCACACCCAATATGATTCGTCGATTCGCGGGCCGGACTCGACGTGCGGCAGCAGGCCCTTGATCTCCGACGCGAAGAAAAACCCCGCGTCGGTTCGCGCCCAGTAGAGCGGCTTTTCACCCATGCGGTCGCGCGCGAGAAAAAGCCGTCGGCCGTCCCAGATGGCGAACGCGAATTGGCCGTTGAGCCGATCGACCACACGCTCGCCCCACTCCTCGTACCCGTGAACCAGCACCTCGGTGTCGGTCCGCGTCTTGAAGACGTGGCCCTTGGCGGCGAGCTCGTCGCGCAGCGCGCGGAAGTTGAAGATCTCGCCGTTGTAAACGACGTGGACGGTGCCCGCCTCATTCGAGATGGGCTGCGATCCGGTAACAAGGTCGATGATGGAAAGCCGGCGAATCGCGAGTTGCACCGGGCCGTCGCGCAGTTCGCGCGCCTCGTCGGGCCCGCGGTGCGCGATCGCGCGCGACATGGGCGCGACGTCCAACGTCGATCCCGGACGCGCGTAAAACCCCGCGATGCCGCACATCGTCACACGCCCCGTCGCACGAAAATTCCGATTCGCCTCACCCTATCGGCCTTTCGTGAGCGACCGGCACGCCGGGCCGATGCGAAACTCCCAGAGCGCGCGCGGGATGTCCGCGAGCGCCGAGAGGGCGAACCGCACCGGAGCAGTGATGAAGCTCTCACCCGCCGTCCGCTCGTCGAACACCACCGGAACCTGACGGATTCGATGGCCCCGCCGGTGCGCCGCGATGGCGATGAAGTGCTGAAAATGCCGAAACGGGCGAGAAAAATCGAGGACATCGGTCATGGCCGCGCGCGTATAGAGAACGAATCCGCTCTTGTTGTCGCGAAGGCGCGTCCCAAATAGCAGGTTCAACAGCCCCGAGAGGCCGGACGTGAGCAGTACGCGCAATCGATCCCGACCGACCTGATCGCGCCGCCAACCCTGCACGAACTCGACGTTCTCCCGGTCCATCACGTCGATCAGCATCGGGATGTCCTCGGGGCGGTACTGCAGATCGGCGTCGATCGTGACGAGACGCGGCGCGCTCGTGGCGAGCAGTCCCGATCGCCAACTCTCCACGATCCCGCGATTTTTTTCGTGACGCACCGGTTTGACCCACATGTGCGATGCCGCCTGCTCGCGAATCCTCTCCCACGTGTCGTCGCGGCTGCCGTCGTCGACCAACACGAGATCGAACGAGATCCCTCGCCCGCCGAGAGCCCGACCGATGCGCTCCACGAGCGTTGCAACGTTTGGCCCCTCATTGAAGCAAGGCGCGATGACGGCAAGGTCGGCGGGATCGGCCAAAGGGAAAAATTCCTTTGAAAACGGGGGAACTTCGCGGATTGATTCCGTTTCCGTTGTATCAGGATTCGAACGGATGAATCAAGCGAAACGCCTCTCCAAACCCCGGATTTTCCGTGCGTTTCGTCGTTTTTTACGTCGCACTCGTTCGTTGACACCTCCGGGGGCGATCCGTAGGATGCGCCGCGTGATTTACGACCCGCCGCTTGTTGCGGCCGTGTACTGCGAACGACCGAATCGCTTCACGGCCCGCGTGCGCGTCGGCGACATCGCGGTGGACGCCCATCTGGCGAACCCGGGGCGCATGGCCGAATTGCTCGTGCCCGGGGCGCGGTGTTATGTTCGACATCGTCCGGATCGGATCGGCCGTCTGCAGTGGGACGCCTGCCTGATCCGCCACGGGCGCGTCTGGGTCGGGCTGCAATCGCACATGGCCAACGACCTGGTGGACGAGGCGCTGCGGCGAGGCGGCATTGCGTCGCTTTCCGAATACACGGTGCAGCGCCGCGAAGCGCCGTACGGCGAGGGTCGATTCGATTTCGCGCTGATGTGCCCGGGAACGGAACGAAGAATGCTGCTCGAAGTCAAAAGCTGCACGTTGGTGGAAGGTCGGCGGGGGCTCTTTCCCGACGCCCCGACGGTGCGCGGCGCGCGACACGTGCGCGAGGCGACGCGATTTGTCCGCGAGGGCGGCGAGGCCGCGGTGCTCTTCTGCGTGGGACGGCCCGACGCCGACACGGTTTCGCCCAACCGCGCGACCGACCCCGACTTCGGCAAAGCCCTCGACGACGCGACGCGCTCGGGCGTCCGGCTGCTGGCGGTGCGTTGCGCGGTGTCGCCAACGGGTATGGCGGTCCGCGACGAAATTCCGGTGGTTCTGTGACGATTCCCTGGAAAACGCTCGGCTCAACCGCCGTGATGGCGCTCCTGCTCGGCGTCGCGGTCGCGCTCATGTACCCGGGGCTTGTCGATTTCGATCGCCGCGTTCCGGCGTCTGACGACGAGGCGGTGATCGCCTGGCTCGACGCCTCGCTCTTCGATCAAACCCTGCGCAGCGCCTGGCTGCGTATCGGCGGTTTCCCGACCTACTACGCCGAGGTCGAAGGCGGCCTCGCCGTGGGCGCGCACCCGCGCGACGGCGCGGCGTCGCCGCTCACGCACGCCCTGATGCGGCTCGACGCCATCGAGGCGGTCAAGATCAAGTCGCTGCTCGCCATCTGGGCCGCCGCGATGGGCGCCTACCTGATGGGTCGGCGCATGGGCGCGGGCCGGGCGGCGTCGTTCACGGCGGCGCTGATTCTGCCCGCGTCGGGCTTCGTGCGCGACGCGCTCCACTCGGATCCCCTCTCGCTGCAGGCGCTCTTCGCCCTGCCCGCCCTGCCGATCGTGCTCTACGCCCCGGCGAACCCGATGACGATTCTGCTCTGCGCGCTCGCGCTGGTGATGTCGTCGTTTCAGTCGGGCACATTGGTCGCGTTCGCACCGCTGGTGCTGATTCTCGCCGGGCTTGCCCGCGCGCTGCGCGAGCCGCAGCAACGCGCGACCGGCCTCGCCTTCGCCGTTCTCGTCGTCGTTCACGCCCTGCTGTTTGGCGCGATCCGTTGGATTCCCGGCGTGGAGTTCTGGGACGCCCGCGAGATCGGCCACGCCATCCAGTCGATCACCGTCGCGCCCGTTCCGCTCGGCATGCGCGCGTGGCGACTCGCCGACTCCCTCGCCCCCGCCGGGGCGATGTCGCTCGCGGCGGTGCTGGCGCTCGCGGCCCTCGGCATCGTCAAGGACCGCGCGGCGCGGTTTCTGATCGTGCTCGTTGCGGCGCTGCTCGCTTACAGCCTCGTCCCCACCGCGGAGCCCGGCGACACGATCGCGTCCCAGGTTTGGTGGGTGATTCGTCCCTTCGCGAACCCCGCGTCGGCCGCGCCGATCTGGGCACTGGCCATCCTCGCGGGCATGAGCGCCATCGCCCTGCACGCGCTGTTCGTGGCGACGCGCTCGCGCGCCGCGCACCTCGTGCCCATCGCGGCCGCCGCGGCGCTCGGCGCGTCCACGATGCACGCCACGCCGCCCCAGCGCGATGTTCCTCTCCTGCGTCCCGATCCGCTGCTCATCGGCCCGATCCGCGAATCCAAACCGTTCTTCACGGTACGCACGCGATTTTTCAACAGCGAGCTCGATCGCCCGATCGACCTGCATCCCACGCTGATCGTCGAAGACGGGCTCGCCGCGCGTAACGCGGTCGAGCCGTTTCGGGGCCAACGACGCACCTCGCACCGCGTTCACGTGCAGGCCGGACAGTTCAAGCTCCGTCGCAATTCGCAGGATCGCGGAGAGGCGTGGTTTCCCTACCGAAATGGCGACGTGCGCTCCGTCGTCGAAACCCCCGATGGTTTGCGGGTTCATGTCGTCACGCGCAAGGAACGAACGACCCTCGTCGTGAATCGTAACTTCGACGAGGACTGGATCGTCGGCGTCGAGTCCGCCGAAGCTCCACCGACGCCCGAACCCGAGATCCCCGAGGAGGTCTTCGGACCCCAGCCGGAAGAAACGCCCGGGCTTCCGCCGCCGGAGCCCCGCGTCTTCCCCACGCGCGGCCTCGTCTCGACGCGCCTCGACCACGCGGGCGAGCAGATTGTGACGCTCACTTACACCGGCAGTATGTGGCGTTACGGGCTCGGGATTTCCGCGGTCTCGCTCATGCTCGCCCTCTCATCGGCGGCGGCGTTTCTGATTCGACGCAAGGACGCGTGAACGTCGAGGGCGTGGCGCGGAGTCTCCACGACAAAGCTTCGTCCGTCGGCCCCCACGCGCGATGATTCCGCGTTGACGATCCCCCGGCCCGCACGTAGGTTGGGCGCTCCTTGACCTTGATCCAGCGACGATGACGCAAACAGGCGCACCCGCGACGAAAAGCGATCGACTCGGCTACCTCGATTTCTACCGGGGTTTTACGGTCGTTCAGATGGTCGCGGCGCACCTGCTGATGCACTCGGTCGCGCCGATGCGCGGGCACGAGACCGCGCGGCTCTTCCTCTTTTCATACGCGGAGCTGTTCTCGGCCGGCTTCCTCATGCTCGCGGGGGCGAACGTCGGGCTCATCGTCTCGCGGCTCGGTCGCATCCCCGGCTTCGACACGCTTCGTTTCTTCGCTTACACCGCGTTCGGCCTGTACGTCATGGGCTGGAGCTACAACCTGCTCGAGGGCTCCGGCCCATTCACGTCGGTGGTGCAGGCGATCGGGGTCGGCGTTCTCGCCGCGTATCTGCTCTACCACGCGCGAGTGCCCACCTGGGCATTCGCCGCAATCGGCCTCGGCTTCATCGGCGCTTATTACTTGGCCGTCGCCGCCGTGATCGAGGTCGACCCCGGCGTGCGCGCGAACTTCGCGTGGCACATGCTGGCCGGCCATGGCGAGATCACGCGCGAGGCGCTCGACCGCCTTTATCCGCACAAATACTGGTTTTGCATGTTCGGCATCGTGCCGACGTGCGGCTACGTCATCCTGGGCGCGTTCATCGAGCGGCTTCGCGGCGCGTGGCTGGTCGCATTTTGCGCCCTTGGCCTTGCGATGGCGATCGTCTCGCATTTCATGCCCGAGATGACCTACAACGCGCGCACGCACATGGTGCTGCGCATGGATCTGAAGTTTTTCGTGCAGATCGTGCCGCTCTACACCGGCTGGCTGCTCACGTTCCGCTATCTGTACCCCAAACGCGTTGCCGGGCCCTTCGCGCGAACGATCGAAGGTTTCGGAAGGCTGTCGCTCGACTTTCTGATCTTCCACTGGATCTTCATCGGCCTGTTCACCCTCACGACGCCATTTCTGGATAAGGGGCCGCTCGACTTCGCGACGGTTCAGTGGATCCGCGCCGCGCTGGTGCTGGCCGCGCTGTGGTGGACGCTGCCGCGCTTCGACGCGTATCGCAAACGCGCGAGCCAAAAACCCGGCTTTGTGCGCCGTTCATGGATCATTCTGCTGTCGGCTTACGCGATCGCGATTCTCACGAGCGCCCTGCCCGCCCTGCGTCCCGTGCGCATCGCCGCGGGCGTCGTCGCCGCGCTCGTTTTCATCCGCGCCTACCCGAGCGCGCGCGACGAGTGGCGACGCCGCTGCACGCCGGCGCGCCCCGCGTAAGGCTCTGCGTCACTTCCCGGTCGTATCCAGCAACTTCGGCGTGACGAGCCAGACGAGTCGCGCAATGAGCGGAGTGAACGACGCGATCTCGACGCACGCGACGCCGGCCTTTTTCAGATCGGTGATGGGTAGCGGCGCGTCGCAGAGCGCGGCGATGAGCACGTCCAAGTGCGGCGCATGGCCGAACGCGGCGGCGGATTCGGGCTTGTCGCGGCGAAGCGCTCGAATGAACGCGCCGGGGTCCGCATCCGGCAGAAGCGTGGTCGTCTCTTTCGGGGGGACTTTCGGCGCGCCGAGCGCTTCGGCGAAGATCTCGGCCGTCTGCCGCGCGCGCATATAGGGGCTCGTGTACCAGAGCGCCGCGTCCATACCGATCGCGCGTACGCGTCGCGCCACGCGCCGCGTCTTCGCGATCCCTTCGGCGGTCAGGTCGCGCTCGGCCTCGGCCGGGCAAGCGGGGTCGTCGCGAACGAACACGAATAGATAGAAAAACTGGCG
>CAZPJD010000046.1:0-2892 GCA_964586775.1 uncultured bacterium
CGTACACGCCGAGAAGACCGGCGTTGACGATGGCCATCGGCAAGCCCCCCGTGATGGCGTGGTTGAGGAAGGCCGCATGGATCGCTTCCCGAACCGGATTGTTGCCGCGGAACGAGAAGGAAATGTTCGACAGGCCGCCGCTCACGCGCGCGTAGGGCAGGTTCTGCCGGATCCAGCGCGTGGCCTCGATGAAATCCTTGCCGTAGTCGTTGTGCTCCTCGAGCCCCGTCGCGATCGCGAAGATGTTCGGATCGAAGATGATGTCTTCGGGCGGGAAGCCGACCTCGTTCACCAGGATCTCGTACGAGCGCTGGCAGATCTCCTTCTTGCGGGCGAGCGTATCCGCCTGGCCCGCCTCGTCGAAGGCCATCACGATCACCGCCGCGCCGTATCGCCGCACGAGTGTCGCCTGCCGCACGAACTCCGCTTCGCCTTCCTTGAGCGAGATCGAGTTGACGATGCCCTTGCCCTGCAGGCACTTGAGCCCGGTCTCGATCACCTTCCACTTCGACGAGTCCACCATGATGGGGACCTTCGCGATGGACGGCTCGCCCGCGACGAGGTTCAGGAAGCGCCGCATCGCGTCCTCGGCGTCGAGCATGGCCTCGTCGAAGTTGATGTCGATGATCACCGCGCCGCTCTCGACCTGCTGACGGGCCACGGTGAGGGCCTCGTCGAACTTGCCCTCGAGAATCAGCGCGCGAAACTTCGCCGAGCCGGTGACGTTCGTCCGCTCGCCCACGTTCACGAAGTTCGAGTCGGGGCCGATCGTGAGCGGTTCGAGCCCGCTCAGGCGGAGGCGCGGTTCGATCGCCGGCCGCGCGCGCGGCGCGATGTCGCGCACCGCATCCGCGATCGCGCGAATGTGGTCCGGGGTCGTACCGCAACATCCGCCGACGATGTTGAGGAACCCGGCCTGCGCGAACTCGGCGAGCACGCGCGAGGTGTACTCGGGCGTCTCGTCGTAGCCGCCCATTTCGTTCGGGAGCCCGGCGTTGGGGTGGATCGACACCCAGGACGGCGAAATCCGCGACAGCTCCTGGATGTACGCGCGGAGATCTTTCGCGCCGAGCGCGCAGTTGAGGCCCACCGAGAGGGGGCGCGCGTGGCTTACCGAGTTGAAGAACGCCTCGGTGGTCTGCCCCGACAGCGTGCGGCCGCTCTGGTCGGTGATCGTGCCGGAGATCATCACCGGCAGCCGCTCGCCGAGTTCGTCGAAGAGCCGCTCGATCGCGAAGAGCGCCGCCTTGGCGTTCAGCGTGTCGAAGATCGTCTCGACCATCAGCAGGTCGGCGCCGCCCTTCACGAGGCGACGTGCCGACTCGAGATACGCCGCGACGAGTTCGTCGAACGTGATGTTGCGGAAGCCGGCGTCCTCGACCTTGGGCGAGATGCTGGCCGAGCGGTTCGTGGGGCCGAGGATGCCGGCCACGTAGCGGGGCCGCCCGTCGCGAGCCTCGAACGCGTCACAGGCGGCGCGCGCGATGCGGGCGCCCGTTTCGCTCATCTCGGCGGCGAGCGATTCCATGCCGTAGTCGGCCTGCGCGACAGTCGTGGAACTGAACGTGCTCGTCTCGACGATGTCGGCGCCGGACTCGAGATATGCCGTGTGGATCGCGGAGATCGCGTCCGGCCGCGTGAGTACGAGCAGGTCGTTGTTTCCGCGCAGCTCGCTGGGCCAGTCGCGGAATCGTTCGCCGCGATAGTCGGCCTCGGTGAGCCGGAGCTTTTGGACTTCCGTCCCCATCGCGCCGTCGAGTATCAGGATGCGCCGCGCGAGTTCGGGTTCGAGGAGCGCGAGGCGTTGCGCGCGCGTCATCGGCGTGCTCACGTGACCGGCCGCAGTCCCAGGATGTGGCACAGCGCGTACGTCAGGTCGGCGCGGTTCAGTGTGTAGAAGTGGAACTCCGTCACGCCGGCCTCGGCGAGCTTCTGGCACTGGTCCGCGGCGATCGTGACGGCGACGAGCTTCCGCGTCTCGACGTCGTTGTCGAGCCCCTCGAACATCGGCGCCATCGAGCGCGGCACGCTGGCGCCGGCCATCGCCGCGAACCTCGTCATCTGCGCGAAGTTCGTGACCGGCATGATGCCGGGGATGATCGGCACGGTGATGCCGGCTTTCCGCGCGCGATCCACGAAGCGCAGGTAGGTCCAGTTGTCGAAAAAGAACTGTGAAATTGCCCGCGTCGCGCCCGCGTCGATCTTGCGCTTGAGATTGTCGAGTTCGGAGTCGAGTGAACGAGCGTCGGGATGGCCCTCGGGGAAGGTCGCGACGCTGACGTCGAAGTCGTGGCGGGCCCTGAGTCCCGCGACGAGGTCGGAAGCCCACGCGTAGCCGCCGGGGGTCGGTTCGTATCGCGTCGCGCCCGTCGGCGGATCACCCCGCAACGCGACGAGGTGACGCACGCCGCTTTCCCAGTATGCGTCCGCGACTTCATCGATCTCCGCTCGCGTCGAGCCGACGCAGGTGAGGTGCGCCGCCGGCACCAGTTTCGTCTCCGCCAGAATTCGCTTGACCGTCCGGTGCGTCCGCTCGCGCGTGCTCCCACCGGCGCCGTATGTCACCGAAACGAACTTCGGGGCCAGCGGCGCGAGACGCGTAATGGCGCGCCAAAGGGCCTCCTCGGACTCGGGAGTCTTGAGCGGGAAGAACTCGAAACTGACGGAAAACGGGGAAGACAAGGGACGGATGGGGATGGGAACGAAAGGGTGCCGGACCCCAAGGGAGGGAACGCGATGGGGATGGGTGGAAACAAAAAAACCCGGGGCGATGAGGCGCACCGGGTACAGGCGCTTTAGCTGTTTGTTTTACGTGGCCGCAATTTGCCTCCAAATCGCCACGATCTTCAGTTGTCTTCCATCAGTCTATCCGGATGAACGGATGGTGTCAAG
>CAZPJD010000047.1:0-21625 GCA_964586775.1 uncultured bacterium
GATGATCTTCGCGTCCTGCCCGCCCAGCTCGATCACCGACCCCACGCTGGGGTGCATAGTCTCGACGGCCAGGGTGACGGCGTTGACCTCCTGCACGAATCGCCCGCCGACCGGCGCGCACAGCGGGCCCGAGCCGGAGCCGGTCATGAAGACCTGATAGTGGTGCGTGTCGGGGTAGGCGGCGAGGATGGCCTCGAGCATCTCGAGGGTCTTTTCGGGTTGGCGGGTCTCATGGCGTTCGTAGCGCGACCACAGGATTTCCATGGTCGAGGGATCGACGACCGTCATCTTCACCGTCGTCGAGCCGACATCGACGCCAAGGGCCAAGGACTTTCGCATCGAAACTCCAAATCCCGGCTGGACGTGCCGCGAAAGACGAAAAATCCCCAAATCCGCCGCCCGGGGATCAAAACTGACATGTCAGTTTTACTGTAATCGGGATGATAGGCGAGATGGGTCGGGGGTGTCAATCGCACCCGCGAGAAATTGCGAGAGGGGTCACCAAGATTTTTCGGGGGTCGTCACGGCGTGGGGGCGGCTTCGACAATCCTTCGCGAAAATCCGTCGGTCATGCTGATCCGGAATGAACCATCGGTTTCGCGGACGATCAAGTATGCGTCGATGCCGGGCCACGCACGCACCAGTTCCATGCCCTTTTCGGGCCCCAGTACGGCCACGGCGGTGTCGAGCGAGTCGGCGAGGGCGGCGTCCGGCGCGATGATCGTGACCGACGCGAGATGGTGCTGGATCGGCCGCTTGGTGCGCGGATCGATGGTGTGCGAGACGCGCTGCCCGTTCACCTCGCGATAGTTGCGGTAGTCGCCGCTGGTCGTGAGCGCCTCGTTCGAGATGCCGACGACGGTCTGCAGCGCCTCGCCCGGCTGGGTGCCGTATTGGGGCCGGTCGATGCCGATGCGCCAGGGCTCGCCGGTTTTATTGCGCCCGCGAACGACCACCTCGCCGCCCACTTCGGCCATGTATTCCGTCGCGCCGCACGATTCGATCGCCCGAGCGGCGACGTCGGCGGCCCATCCGCCCGCGGTGGACGACAGATCGAGACGAACCCCGTCCATCGTCTTGGTCACGGTGTTCGCGGCCGCATCGATGACGATGCGGCGATAGTCGACGAGCGCGGCGGCGGCGTCGATCTGCGCCTGCGTGGGGGCGGCGTCGCCCACTGCGCGCGGGCCGAAACCCCACAGATCGACGAGCGGCGCGATGGTGGGGTCGAACGCGCCGCCGGATTTTTTCGCGACCGAAAGCGCGACCTTGAGCACCGCGATCGTTTCGGGCGCGACCTGTACGGGCTCGTTCGCCGGCGCGGCGGAGATGCGCGAGACGTCGGAATCGGGCTTGTAGGTGGACATCCGCGCATCCACGAGGTCAAGCGCCTGCTGAAGACGCTGTGCGCACGCGCGGTATTCGCCATCGGTCATCGGCGGGTGGATCGCGGTGACGTGATAGGTCGTCGCCATCGACGAGCCCTGAAAGGTGACGGCTTGGCGGGGCGTGGCGTCCGATTTCGGCGCAGGTTCTTTCTGTGAACAGGCGATCGCCGCGGCGACGAGGCCGAACAAGATCGCTACGGCGTAACGATACGAATTGGACATGGGAGCGACTTCGCGCGAAACGGTCGCGAGGTCAATGGACTCCGTCGCGCTTCGGCCCTCGATTTTGCGCCAACTACCCGAAGATCTCGATGGAGATGTTCGTCAGCTTGTTCGACAGGTTTCCGTGTCCATCCGAAATCTGCAGATCGACGCCGTAGGTGTCCTGCGGAAGCCATGGAAAATCGACGGCGATGATGAGACTTTCGCACGGCGTGGTGTGATCGCCGGCGAAGTCGTCATAAAAGATCTCGAAATCGAAGAACGGGGTGTCCGTTCCCGTCCACCAGACGAAGACCTGCCCGCCGCCGAGGTTGTCGTCCGCGTCGCACAGATCGAAGATCAACTGGCTGTCACCTTCGCTGCCGATGACGTCGGGATCCCAAACCGCATTCGAAAGAACGGGGGTGGCCCCGGCGGGGATTTCCGCGCATACGTTCGAAAGCACGTTTGAGGAATTCCCGGCGGTGTCGGTCGCCTGAACATCGACGCAAAAGGGTCCCACGGGCCGAGTCGCCAGGTGGTACTCCACGCCGATGAGGACTGGATCCCCGCAATCGGTCAAATCGTCCTCGGGCGCCAGGGTCCAAGCCGTCCACGGCACGTCGTCGATGATGTCGCCGGTATCGGAGGACCGGATGGTCACGGAACCGCCCTCCATGTCCCCTTGCGGATCGCAAACGTTCCAGTAGAGAAAGGAATATCCGTTGTCCTCGACCGGATTCCATGCGCCGCCGGAGAGAACCGGTCCATCGTCGTCGGAGCCGTCGTCGTCAAGATCGTCGTCCGCGTCGTCATCGATACTCACGTCCACGCCGTGATGTTCGTCCACCGAGTCGTCATCGTCGTCGGTTTGGCAACTCGCCAGAAGAACGCCGCAAAAAACGAAAATCGCGACCAATCCGACGTGATATGCAACGCGCATCTCGTCCTCCCGTCCATCGATAATGGCTTCCAGCATCGGCATCACGTCAATATCCGTAAAATATGGGCAAAAACTGGCTAACGGAGGACGAAAACCGATGGTTTCGTTATTTGAAATACAAATTCCGCCTTCGTTGCGGGCGCCTTCGGCGATCAGGCCGTCATCGCGGCGACGAGGCCGAACAAGATCGCTACGGCGTAACGACGCGAATTGGACATGGGAGCGACTTCGCGCGAAACGGCGGCGAGGTCAATGGACGTGGAATGGTGGCATCGTTGCGTAGCTCAATTCGAGCCGGTCACTTCTTGAACAGGCGACGGAACTCCTCTGTCGTCATTCCTGCTTGCTGGAGAATGCTTCGCAGCAAGCCGATGCGGATGTCCGCTCCCTGGTGATTGGGAACCGTGACCTTCCCAGGGCGAAGAGGATGCTTCAATTGCACGTGGCTGCCGACCTGATTGTGCACGACAAACCCTGCGCGCTTGAGGGCTGCAATCAGTTCTCTGGCTTTGACCGTGGGAAAATCGGCCATCGGAGCGTCAAGCTACAGACGCGATGCCGACGCGTACCTTTCGGACCTGAAGCGGAGCCTGTTCTTCCGTCGGCACCGGCTCTCCGTCCTTGACAAGACCGTCGACGTGGCAGCGGATTGCTTCGGCGACGTTCTCCCGCGCTTCCTCGAAAGTGTCGCCTTGGCTGAAGCAGCCCGGAAGTGCGGGAACGGACACCCAATACCCGCCTTCCTCCGCAGGATGGAAGACAACCGTGTATGAGCGAACTCTCTCGGAATCGCGATGCACCGCCGTTGCCTTTCGCTTCATGGTGCAAACGTATCGTACCCACGGTCTTGTGTCAAAAACCGGTTTGTTTTCCGCGCCGCCCCGTGGTTCCGAAATGCGTCGCGAGTCGCTCTTGCTCCTCCGCAGAGCTGTTGATAGCTTCAGAACTCGCTCGCGAACGGACGTCCCGGGTGCGATTGCGACTCGATGCAAGACTGAGAGGACCCGAGTGAATCCCAACCGCAAGATGATCGACGCTGTTGGTCTCTCGAAGGCTGGCACCTGCGCGGCGTTGATGCTGGCGCTGATGGCGGGCGTGTTGGCGTGCGATGGATCGTCGGCCGATTCCGAAGAGAGCGATGACGAATCCGTGGACGACGATTTGGCGGATGACGATACCGCCGCGGACGACGACGACGACGCGGACGACGATTCGGTCGATGACGACGCGGATGACGATTCGGTTGACGATGACACCGGCGACGATGACACATCGTTCGCGAGTGAGTTTGTCGCCGTCGAGATCGGGGCCGATGCGTTGCCGGCGACGAAGCTGGCGGTGCAGGCATGCGTCGGGTTGCGCAATCGAGCGCTCGGCGGTTCGGTTTACGGGGTGTTTGGCGAAAAGGACACGAAGTGGCTGGATGAACTCGAACTCGCGCCGAGCGAGGTCGTCGACGACACGTCGTTTCTGGATTCCTGTGTCGCCGAGTTCCCGTGCGTGCGTTACGCGTATGCCGAGCAGCAGCGTCTGCTTCCGAACATCCTGACCGTCGGCGCCGCGCTCGGGGCGATCCCCCTCGACGTGGACATGCCCACGACGTGCGAAACGGCCGCGTTCGACGCCATCGCGCGCTTCGAGACGCTGGACACGCCCGAGCTCGCCACGCGATACGTGTACGAAAATTACGTGAACGAGACGACGGGTTTGGCGATGATCAATCCGGGGTTTGATTCCAGCGACACGACGTTCTGGGATCCGGAATTGACCGGCGACATCAAGCCGTTTCTGGTGGATTTCGTGTTTTCCGAAAAACTCTTCGTCATTTTCCTCGTCAACGGGTGTATCGGGCTTTCGAGCGAGAGCGAATTGCTGGACGAGATCGCCGCGTCGAACCCGTGGCCGAAGCCGATCGGCGTCTACGGATACGCCGACTACTGGATGGTCTTCGGCGGGTATCTGTTCGAGTCGCAAACGCTGTGCGCCGAGTCGCGCAACATGGGCGCCATTCCAACCTCGGAGGCGAACAACCTGTCGTTTTTTTCCAGGCGCCGCGAACCCATCACCGAGGTCGGCGAAATCGAGCAGAACGACCCGGAAGATATCGCGTACGATCCCGACACGACCTACGTCGCCTTCGTCGTGGGAGACGGGGACAACATCTCCTACATCCTGGACTCGCGCGGAGAGTGGCTGCGTCAGCGCCTCGACGATTGCGAGCAGGCCGAGAATTCCTGCGAACCGATCACATGGTCCATTTCGCCGCACCTGCCCCGCGTCGCGCCGGATGTGCTGGAATGGTACGTCGCCAAAAGCCGCACAACGGGCAAGGACTACTTCATGCTTCCGCCGAGCGGCCACCTGTATTCGTATCCCGCATCCCTGCGACCGGACATGCAGGATGCCTTCGTTGCGGCGACGGAGCATGACGCGCGCCTGCTCGATGCCGACACGACGATCGACTGGGAGTGGTGGAACACCTGGGAGCGCGCCGAGGCGGAGTTCTTCCCGAAGTACGCCCGCGAAGGCGGCGACATCCGGGGGATCTTCCCGGTCAATGTTCCGTACATGTTCCCGATCTTCACGTGGGACGATCCCGAACAGTTCTTCAAGGTGATCCCCGGCGACGACGGCGGCGAGGTGGCGTTGTTCCGCACCCGGGAATGGCGGGGGATCGACGACAGCGGCAGCGGTTTGACCCAAAAGTTCTACCTGAGTCCCGCGAACATGGCGGCGGAGTTGGCCGATTATCCGCCGGGAACCGTCGCCTACGTGTATATGACGAGCGACGGGGGGCTGAACCTGGAAAACTCCTTCATGGCGCTCGTGCAACTGCTGCCGGATCACGTCCGTCTCGTCAGCACCGGGACCGCCGCGCGGCTTGCGGTGGAGGCGTCGAAGGCGCGCGCAATCGGCAAAGGCGGGCGCACATGATTCGGAGCGCGAGGTTCGGATTGTGCATGCTGGCGCTGTTTTTAGGACTCGCGGTCGGCGGCTGCGGTTACTCGGCGAACGAGGCGGCATCGGACGATCCTTCACCGGAATTGGGATCGTATGAAAACGTCGCCGATGACGACGCGGACGACGATCAAGCGGACGACACCCTCGACGACGATGCCGACCACGACGTGACCGACGACGACGTGACCGACGACGACACGGCCGATGACGACGTGGATGACGACGATGTCGAGACCGAGGGCCTCGGTGGGCGGTGCGTCACCGTTCGAACGATCGACGACCGCTGGCTGACGAAGACCTTCGCGGGCGTCTTCGCGTTCAGATCGAGTGCCGCCGCGGCAGCGCGCTTTTATCTTCAGCCCACGGACTTCTCCACGTACCTGTTCTACGACGCGGGCGGGGGCTATCTCGTCAGCGAGAACGGCCCGCTGGAGCGCAAAACGGTGTTGGAATCCGACGCCACGCGCGTCGAAGACGGATACGTTTCCGGCGCGGAGTGGGCGCTGGAGCCGCACGTCGATCACGGATCGAAGTACCAGCTCCGCAATCTGCGCAACGACGAATTGCTCGGCCCGAACGGTCTGGGCGGCGAGCCGGTCGCCATCGCGCTCGAACCGGCCAGTGGATGCGCGACGTATCCCGAGATGTCGCTCGACGCCGTGGGCGAGGTCGCGCGCACGACCTTCGACGACGGCACGCTCTTCGGCATTGCCGACATCCACGAACACCTGATGTCG
This sequence comes from uncultured bacterium, assembly GCA_964586775.1. Taxonomy (GTDB): domain Bacteria; phylum Lernaellota; class Lernaellaia; order JACKCT01; family JACKCT01; genus JADLEX01. Next base: position 6,231 of record CAZPJD010000047.1, read on the forward strand.
AATTTCAGTTTCGGCGGCGGCCTGTTTCACGGTGGGGCGTATCATCGCCTGGGTGTCGCGCACGCGCTGCACGACTGCGCCGTTGTGCATGGCGATCACGGTCGGAGGGATTTCTTTGGGTACGTGTTCGACGACCTCGGCCTCGACGCCTCGGACGCATTGTCGTTGGTGATTCCGTTTCTGGTGGGCGAGCTGTCCGAGGACAACCACGAGACGGCCGGTTGGCCGGATTTCCCCGACTGGCCCGACGCGCCGCGCATGTCGACGCATCAGGCCATGTATCACCGCTGGCTCGAGCGCGCGTACATGGGCGGCCTGCGTCTGATGGTGCAGCACGCGACGAGCGATTACGTGATCTGCACGATGATGGTCGCACAGGGTATTCAGCCGAGCCGGTACGACTGCGAAGACATGACCTCGATCGACCGGATCATCGACGAGACGTGGGCGATGCAGCGCTATGTCGACGCGCTGGCGGGCGGCGAGGGCAGGGGCTGGTTCCGAATCGTGGGCAGCCCCGCCGAGGCGCGCGAGGTGATCGAGGACGGCAAGCTCGCCGTGGTGCTGGGTATCGAGGTGTCGAATCTTTTTCGGTGTCGTTTGACGCCACGCGACGACGGACCCGTGTGCGATGACGCGTATATCGAGGAACAGCTCGACGACTACTACGCACGGGGCGTTCGCGCGATCTTTCCTGTTCACAAATACGACAACAGGTTTTCGCCGGGCGACAGCAATCGGGGATTTCTGGAGCCGGGCAATTTTCTCAACAGCGGGCACTGGACGAATGTGGTTCAGGATTGCCCCACCGACGACATGCCCCGCGGTTGGGATCACGGGAGTGTGTTTTTCGGCGGCCTGATCGAGGCGCGCGACGAGTACCTCTCCGATGCCCCGAATGACCTGTCGGTGTTCGACGAGCATCCTGCCCGCATACTCCTACGTTACCTCGAGCCGCTGATCGCCGGCTCCGCGAGCGGCGACTGGTGCCAGAACGCGACGATCACCTCGTTCGGCGAAACGCTGCTCAACGGGATGATGTCGCGCGGCATGCTCATCGAGGTCGATCACCTTCCGTCCTCGTCGTATCGCCGGGCATACGAGATGCTCGAGGCGAACGATTACCCACCGGTCGCAAGCCACGGGCGGGTATGGGCGAACCGAACGTTTTCGCTGGGCGGTGTGGCCTCCGGGGGCGTCGGTCGCTGCCAGGACCCCGACAATCCGGGCTCGACCCTGAACGGCCTCGCGAACCGCGCCGCGCAGATCGAATCCGCCGGCGGCTACGCGGGCGTTCCCCTAGGATTCGACCTCAACGGCTTCGCCGGCGCGCCGGGCGGACGCTTCGCCGACGGTGCGTGCGGCAAGACGCAATCGAATCCGATCACGTATCCCTTTACGTCATACGCGGGCGATGTGGAGTTCACGGCGCCGTTCGTGGGCAACCGCGCCATCGACTTCAACACCGAGGGATTGGTGCACATCGGCATGCTGCCCGAGTTGCTACAGGACGCGCGCGCGGACGCGGGCGGCAATGACGAGGCGCTCGAACCGCTTTTCCGCTCGGCCGAGGCGTATATCCGCATGTGGGAGAAGGCCGAGCTGCGGGCCGAGGAAATGCGGTAGCGATCCGCGATCGATGCCTTTGAGCGGGACGAGATCGGCCCCGCTCGCGATGCTCCTTGCACGAACGGTCGAACCCATCCACGGGATTCCTTGGATTTGGACGCGGTGTTGCGTAAGATCAACGGAATCGTGACGGGGAGATGAACATGCGGCGACGAATTCATGATGTGGTGGGCGCGTTCTGGGTGCTCGCGCTCGTTTTCGGTCTGGCCGGCTGTGGTTGCGGCGACGACGACGATGACGACGACTCCGCCGTCATTCCGGACGACGACGATGCGGACGACGACTCCGCCGACGATGATGCCGATGACGACACGGGCGACGACGACACGTGGCCGCCGCTGCCCGACGACGACGCCGATGATGACGCCGACGACGACACGCAGCTCCCCGACGACTACATCGCGAGTTGGCCGCAGTCGAATGTCGCGAATCCCGGTTACGACGAATCGCCGAGCCCCGGCGATCTGCGCGAAAAGGCCGACGAGCACGACGAGTGGCACAAAGAATGGCACCAGCCGGGCTACGGCGGCAATGTCCACGCGACGTTTTCCGACGACACGCACACCACGATCACCGGTTATCAAGGCTGGGGCGATAGCTGCATCTGGACCGGCACCTATCTGGGATCCCAGGCGCTGCGCTATCACGCCACGGGCGACCCGGTCGCCAAGGACAACGCGATGCGCATGGTGGACGTGCTGGCCGGCTACTACTACGTCACCGAGACGCCGGGCTTCATCGCGCGCTACTGGGCGCCGCAGTCGCTCATCAGCTATCAGGGACACCCGTGGTGCGAGGCGCAGGACCGCTGCCACCACGTCGAGTCCGGCGAATACGCGGGCGACTGGTGGTGGGGCGAGACGAGCCGCGATCAATACACCGGCTGGTTCTACGGAATGGCGCTCGCCTATGACCTGATCGACGACGAGGACACACGCCAGACGATCCGCGACGTGATGACCGAGGTGCTCGACGGCGTGATCGCCAACCACTGGACGATCATCGACGAGGCCGGCGAACGCACCGACGCCGCGCCCGACATCCTGCCGCCGCAGGCGCTCGACTGGGCGCTCATCGGCTACCACGTCACGGGCGAGGAGCGATTCGCCGACGAGGTCCGCATTTGGATTCGCGACGCGAAGCGCACGCACCTGCGGCTGTCGTCGATCGCGTTGCTCAACCGCTACGCCCAGTACTACGGCAACAACCTCGCGCACACCAACTGGTTCAACCTGCTGCGCCTGGGCAAGGCGTATTTCAGCCCCGAGGACTACGCGTTTTTGCTGGAGGTCTTCGACACGCAGGTGCATACGTTTACGCGGCTGTCGCACAATCCGTGGTTCACCGCGATTTTCATGAGCACCGATGCGTACGTGCCGGAGCGCGACGACCCGTATCAGGACCAGATCGAGGAAGACCTCGCGGCGTTTCCCGCGCCGCCCAACGTCCAGTATTTCCTCGACGCGCGCGTGGGTTGGACGCCCGATCCGCTCTCGGTGCTCCTGAACGACCTTCAGACGCAGTTCCCGTTTCTCGAAGAACTTATGGGCGAGGCGAACGTGCAGGCGATCGAGGCGTTCCCGGTCGATCAGCAGTGTTCGTCGGGTTTCATGTTCCAGCGAAATCCGTTCGACGTGGAGGCGTGCGGGTCCGACACGCCCACGATCGTCAATTCGGGGCACGACTATCTCGCCGCGTACTGGCTGGCGGCGTATCTGGGACGACTGACGAAGGATCAATAACGGCCCTCACCCCAGCCTTCGCGGCAAAAGCCGCTACGGCGCGGCAGGCCCAACCCCTCTCCCGTCCGGCGGGAGAGGGGGAGCTGCCGGCATTCGGCATCGTTTCCCCAATTCGTTCGTGTTATGATCCGCGGGAATTTCGCGGCGGATTCGCCGTCGTTTCGGAGCCACATCATGATGAATTTGCCGGGACATCGAAGCCGGAGCGTCGTTGCGTTCGCGCTCGTCGCGTTCGCGGCGACGGCGTTCGCGCCCTTCGCGCTGGCCGGATCCTTTGACCCGCGCCTGGGAATCGAGGCGCGATCGTTCGCGCAGACGCACGCGGCGGCGCTCGAAAAAAAGGCCGAGGCCGAGTACGCGTTTGCGAAAAGCCGACTCGCGCGTGTCGCGCCGCGCGGCAAGGCGCTCATCAACTCCATCCTCGTCACGCACACCGCCGCCGACATCTCGTTCGATACGGCGGCGGGCACCATCGATCTGGCGGCGACGCTGGAACTCGAAGCCCGCGAAGACGGCGTGGACGAGATCGAGCTGCTGGTGACGATGCTCGAAACCATGGCAGTGAAAGACGAGTTCGACGCCGATCTCGACTGGATCTGGGATGCGCCCACGCAGGTGCTCATCGTGACGCCGCCCGCGACGATGAACCAGGGCGACACGCTCACGATCCATTTCACCAACGAGGGCGCGCCCGACTGTTCGCCGGACGACTTTTTCGGCATGGAGTTTTGCCGCGTCGCCGACGACATCGTGTACTTCACGGGCATGGACTTCGTGCCCGCCTCCGCGCCGTATTCCTACGATGACCTCTACGCGGGCGGGCCGACCGATTTCGACATCGTGACCCCGCCGGACTGGAAGGTCGCGACGACCAGCGACCCCGTCGGCGTGGACGAGGGCGTGAGCGAGTGGACGCACCACTTCGAGGGCCACTTCAACAACACTTACGGAGGAATGGCCGCGGCGCCCTTCGAGATCTTCGAGGCGACGGCGGCGGACGATCTGCCCGTGACCGCCTTCGTGCATTCGGGAACCACCGAGTTCGCGGACGACTGGGCCGAGACCGGCGCGGACATCATCGACACGTTCTCGGATCTGTATTCGCCGTACCTGTACAACAAGCACGACATCATCCAGACGCGCGACGAACTGGGCGGCGGGGTCGGGCCGCAGTCCGCCACGTTCTACTACGCCTCGGCGCTCAACACGTCGCCCGAACAGTTCAGCGCCGAGTCGATCTACTCCCACGAGATTGGCCACCAGTGGTGGGGCAACATGGTGCGTCTCGGCGATCCGTATTCGCCCTGGCTCAACGAGGGCTTCGCCGAGTACTCCTCGCGCCTCTACGGCTACGAGGTGTGGCCCGCGTACTATCAGGACTACCTGTACGACTTTTACTTCCTCGCATTCCTGTTCTACGTCGGCCCGGAGAACGAGCTGCCGATGACGGGCGAGGGGCTTTTCTCGGGCGATTCGCTCGCCTATCAGGCCGCGACCTACTGGAAGGGTTCGCACGTGCTGCGCATGCTGGAATGGTGGCTCGGGCGCGACGAATTCCTCGGCGCGCTGAAGACCTGGGCCGAGACGTATCGATCCGACGCGAGCGACGAGTCGGTCGATCTCGACAAGCTCCAGGCCGTGCTCGAAACCGAGACCGGTGCGGATCTCGACGACTTCTTCTATCAGTGGGTCACGCACAAAGGGTTCCCGGAGTATCGCTGGTCTGCCGAGTTCACGGGCTCGTCGGTGCGGGTGCGTGTGGAGCAGGTGCAGGACGCCGACGTCTTCGACATTCCGATCCCGGTGACGATCTGGCTGGAGGACGAGGACGACCCGCGTGTCGAGGCGATGGAGTTTAATGACGAGGGCGTCGCCGAGGACACCTTCTCATACGGGTCGAACGTGCGCGGCGTGCGCGCCGACGGCGAAGCGCGCATCTGGGGCGACAAGTTCCCCGCGCTGACGGGCGACGTGAACTCGGACAACATCGTCGACGGCATCGACCTCATCTATTGGGCATGGTCCTCGGGCGGCGCGATCACGGGCGGCGACGATGCGTGGAACTTCATGAGCGAATGCGACTTCGACCGCGACGGCGACGTGGATGCCGACGACATCGATGCGTCGCTCGCGAACTTCGGCGCGGAGGGACACATCGATGGATAAACGACTCACGATGCTCATCGCGATCCTCGCGCTGATGTTCGCGTTCGCGGGATGCAAGGACGACGGCGGTGACGGCGGCGGCTCGTCGTCGGACGGGGACGACGACGACTCGGGCTTCGACGCCACCTCGATCGAATTCACGCCGGAGGCCGGCGGCGGCGAGGCGGGCGACGTGTGGCTCGAACTTGTCGAGGTCGATCTCGACACGAACACGGTGCGTCTCGCGGTCAAGGCGCGGGGGATCGCACAGATCTTCGGCCTCGCCGGAGAGTTGACATACGACGTGGGCGTCGTCTCGCTTCAAGGTGGCGAAGGCTCGTCGGCGATGGGCGCGGGCGGGGCATCGGTGCTCGCGGCCGCGGCGGATCGCGGCGCGGGTGGATCGTTTGGCTTCGCCCGCCAGCGCGCGCAAAGCGGTTCGATCTCGGCCGTCGACGCCACGCAGATCGGCACGCTCGAGTTTCGCGCGACCGGCGCGGGCGAGACGACGCTCGCGTTCAACGACGAGCGAAGCCACGTGCTCGACGACGGATTGGAAACGGTCGAGGTGACGCGCTGGCTGGGCGGCACGGTGGTCGTCGAGTGACGCGCGCGATTCGGACGGTCGTTCTTGTCACGATCGCGCTGGCGTGCGCGGCATCGAACGCGCTCGCCGCGAAGGTCGTGTTCGAGGAATTGCTCGGCGTCGGCGAGGACGGTTTTTCGGTCGGATGGCAGACCGACGAGCCCGCGCCCACGCGCCTCGCCTTCGGTCCGCTCGAGTTCGCGCCCGACGACGCGATCGAGATCCCGGGCGAGCGCACGCACCACCTCGTCGAGGTCACGGGCCTCGATCCCGACACGCTGTATTTTTATCGCGTCGAGGGCGCCGGACCAGCGGGTTACGACGTCGCGATGTGGTCGCCGGGTTGGGCGCGCACGCTCCGCACGCCGCCGGGCGAGTTCCTGTTCTCTTTCGCCACGGTCAACGACACGCACGTGGGCGAGGACGTGGCGGGGCTGATCACCGTCGGACCCCTCACGCTCACGCCGGGCTTCACGTGGGACGATCCCGAGAACCCCTACTGGCTTTTCACGAACCGATCGGCGGTCGACGGCATCAACGCGACCGACGCCGAATTCGTGATCCACAAGGGCGACGTGACGGCGGATGCCGACGACTGGCAGTACGAGAACGCGCTGGACATCTTCGGCGAGCTTGCGACGCCGATCTATTACGCGCGCGGCAACCACGATCGCATCCAGCACGGTGAGGATTATTTCCAGCTCATCCTCGGCATTCCCGAGACGGATTTCTGGTTCGACGAGTCGGGCGTGCGCCTCGTGATCGTGGATTCCAACGATTCGAGCGGCAGCGGCGACGTGCGCGACGACCAGATCGACTGGCTGCGCGGCGTGCTCGACGATGCCGATTCGCTCGGCCTTCGCGTGATGATCTTTGCGCATCACACCTTCGCGACCGACACGCCGATCTACAGCGTCAACACGCTCGACGCGCTCGCGCTCACCAAGCTGCTGGGCGGTTACGACAACATCGCGGGCATGTTCGCCGGCCACAGCCACCGCGCGTCGGTGCATTTCGCCGCCGCGACGGGCGATCTGCCTTACGCCGAAACCCCCGCGACGAAGGAATACCCGATGGGGTACTGCGTGATCCGGGTGTACGAGGGCGGATACACGCAGACCTTCCACCGCTCCGCTTGCGACGAATGCCGGGTGTGGAGCGCGATGACGCGAGGCGAGTACTTCGGCTTCGCGCCCTTCCTGCAGTTCGGCGACGTGGCCGACCGGAGCTTTCGCTACGTCTACCCCGACTGGCGCGACGAGGACGCCGCGGACGACGACACGGCGGACGACGACGTTGCCGATGACGACACGTCGGACGACGATGCGTCCACCGAAATCCCCGCGCACGGCGACGATGACGACGACGACGGGTGCGGGTGCTGAGGGGTCTTGAGGCCCGAGTATCGAGCGACGCGAATCGGCGGGGAACCGATGGTTTTCCGATTGTTCAGAATATCGGATATTTTTTTATCTCGCGTTTTGTGAAATGTGTTACAGTGGAAAACAGGTGTGTGGAAAAGGGAGGGTGCTCCATGTCCCCGACAAATTTCGTAAAAATTTTCGTTCAAAAGAGCTGCTCAGCGCGACACCGAACCCGGTGGTGCGGTCGACTATTTCGAGCCGGAATCGTACTCGCGGCCTTCGCCGTCTGCCTCGGTTGGGGAGCGCCCGCGTTCGCGGAACTGGTTTATGAAGGTGAAATCAACACCGGTTGCTTGAAAGGTTCTATTCAGATCGGCGGCGATGGTCTGATCTACCTGCTGTGCCGTGATTTCGAAGTCCAGCGGTATTCCCTCGACCTTTCGACATCCGCGACGTTTGTTCCCGACGCGGCCGTGGACGACCCCTACGCTCAAGCGTGTCGTGCGCGGAGCCTCGCTGTTCGCGCCGACGGATATATGGCTGTCAGCGGGTACCTCTGCAATCGATACGATGAATACATGGAAGAGGCTCCGGTGGAGTGCGCCGAAAACATTCCCTATGTCGCGGTCATCGATCCCAGCGGCGCAACCGTGCTGGAGTACTTCCCACAGTCCACGTCGGATGTGGCCAGTCAAGGTGACCTGTATTCCGTCTCATGGCAGGGTGATGACCTGCTGGCGGTGGGCAACGTGTGCCTCGATGGGAATTGGGACGAATGCATCGAGCGGCGGTATTTCGCGGTACGTCTGACGACCGCCGAAGACGAGATTTGGAATCTCGATCTGCCTCGCGACGACGCCGACGTGACAAATCCGCTCATCTGGGGAGCGCCCGACGATCGAACGGCGATTTACTACCGCGTTCGAAACGACAACATGGATGGGCGTTTGATCGCTGTGGGAAGCGCGGGAAACATCGATTGGACGCATTCTTGGCCGCACAATTTTCCCGAATCGGTTGGACCGATGCCGGATGGAACGTGGGTCGCGGTCGGGTCCAGTCTGCGTGGAATCGATCCCGAAACCGGCGACGTTCTCTGGGAATGGGAAGGGGGTCCCGAATTCGAGATCGCCCCCGACGGATCCTTCTACACCGTCGATCACGTATCCTCGCAAACCAAACTGACACGACGCGACGCCGATGGAGTACCGTTGTGGCAATCCGCCATCACGGATCTGGAGTCCGCGTTGGCGATTCCACCCTGTCGGGGCGTCGTCTATTTCGAGGAAGGGGAATCGGAAGCTTCCGTGACGACACTTCTGCTGAACGATCTCGGCGAATCGGTCGACTCCGAAACCTACGAGGAATCGACCGAGTGGGACGATGAGAAGGCGTACATTTCGGCGTCGATCGTCGCTGGCGACAACGACAACTTATACCTCGCCTCAACGTTCACGTTGAACGACACCGCGTACACCCCGGTCGCCCAATTCTTCAAGACCTACCTGATTCGCTATCGCGTCACCGACGATGCCGACGTGTCGTGCTCGGGCCCGCCGCCGGACGACGATGCGGATGACGACTTCGACGACGACGTCGTCGATGACGACGCGGACGATGACGTTGCCGATGAAGACGCGTTGGACGACGACGACGCGTCGGACGATGATGCGTCTGACGACGACGACGGATGCGGGGGTTGACGGCGGGGGCTAACGCTCAGGTCACGCCCACCAACAACCGCCGACCAATAACCAACAACCTTCTCTCGCTCACGCCTTCGTTTCGCCGAAAAGACGGCCCGCGCCGATCATTGCCTCGGCCGCCCAGTTGACGAAGCCGGGGAACCAGCGCTGCAGGTAGAGCCCCGTCTGGCACGCGACGTTGAGCAGCGGATAGCGACGGCCGCCGTTGGCCGCGTAACGCGCGAACTCGGCGTCCGAGCCGTCGCCGTTCTCGTCCATTTGCGGAACGTCGGCCCACCAGCAGCTTCCGTCCCACTTCAGGCAGCCGGTCGCGCGCACGACCTCGGCCAGCGAGCGCGCGTAGGCCGCGTCTTTCTGCTCGTAGACCTTCGAATACGCGAGACGCACCGTGTAGCGCCGGTCGCGCTGCGTCTGCCGGATGCGCGCGATCAGGCCGTCGGTCGGCACCAGTTCCATCGACGAGTTGTGATAGCGGTCGATGGGAAAGCAGATGACGCCGCCCGCGAAGGAACCGAGCAACCGCGCGAGGCCGTCCTCGGACGGCAGGTTGTACAGCTCGTACATCACGTTCAGGTCGTAATGCCGGTCGTACACGGTCTCCCAATACTCCCGCGGCGTGGTGCCGACGATGTCGTGAAAGACGTTGACGTAGCTCCAGTCCGGGTCCTCGGAGAGCGCGATCAGATCGTCGCGCACGCGCTCGGGCGAGCGCAGCACCGCATGGCGCGAAAACGCCACCGACTGCGCGTCGCGCGAGCCCTCGCAGGAATCGCAATTGAAGACGCACCCGCGAAACGCCATGGAATAGGGGTGCGTGCCGAGCGGACGGCGGCCGACCTGGCGATGGATCATGCGCAGGCGCTCGCGCAGCGTGGGGAAGAAATCGACGCCGTTGTAGTCGGACTCGTCCATGTCCTCGCGGGTGAGCGAATACGAGCGCGGCGTCTCGAAATCGCGATGAACGACGTTGGGCACGTCGCTGCCGTCGCGCCCGTCCACGAGCGCCGAGACCAGTGCGGGCAGGGGGCGTTCGGCATCGCCGCGCACCACGTAATCGATCGCGGAGCCCCGCGCGATCTGGCGGCTGAAGATCGACGCCGTGAGCCCGCCCGCGACGATTTTCGCGCCGGGGTTTACGCGCTTCACGCGCTCGGCGAGGCGCAGCGCGGCGGGCAGCGTGAGATACCAGTGGATGTCGAAGAGAACGACGCGCGCGGCGCGGATCTGATCGTCGGTCAGCTCCTGCTCGAAACGGCCGACCACGCGCTCCTCGATGCGATTGACGATCGCCGGCATCGAGATGGGGATGATCTCGCGAAGGTACATTTGCGAGCGCGGATGCACGTAGAGCACCGGCGCGACGCGATCCGGTTCGACGGTCTTCACGAAGGGATCGAGCATGTCGGCGCCCTGTCTCCCGCTGTTGGGCAGCCGTTATGATACGCGGATCGCGCATCGCGGGCGAGTGAGATGGGTTACAGGTCGCATTGGCCGGTCCCCCGGTCGTCCGGTGTCCGCCGCGAAACCTTGTGCTACGATCGGGTCATGAAAGCCGTACACATGCTTGCGATTCTGGCCGTCGCTCTGGCGTGTTTCGCGTGCGGAGACGATGACGACGATTCCAGCGGCTCGCCGCCTTCGGACGACGATGCGATCGACGACGACGTCTCGGACGACGACGTGACCGACGACGACGCGACCGACGACGACACGTGGCCGCCGCTGCCGGATGACGATGCCGCCGAGTGCGTGGACGGCGAGCGGGAATGTTCGGACGACGCGCTCGAGTTGCGCGTGTGCGAGGGCGGCGCGTGGACGACGACCGCCTGCATGCGCGACGAGGGCAAGCTGTGCGAGGACGGCGCGTGCGAGGACCCTTGGCGCTACGGCTCTCCCTCTTACGATTCTTGCGCGGACGACCCCCACGCGACGGCGATGACGCTCGCCGAAAAGGCGGCGAAGTACGACGAGCTTGCGCCGCGCCTGCACATCCATCCTGACGACAAGCGCGTTCACAACGTCACGCTGCCCGGCCCGCTGACCGAGGACGACGGCACGTGGGAGGACGTGATCGACTGGCACACGGGCGAGAACGACGGCCTGTGGACGGGGCTCTACATCGCGTCGCAGGCGTTCCGTTACGCGGCGACCGGCGATGCCGACGCGCTCGCGAACCTCGACGTGATGATGGACGGCATGGAGATCGGCATGGCCATCACCGGCGTGCCGGGCATCTTCACCCGCGAATACATCCCGCCGGGTATCACCGGCATGTCGTGCCCGGCGAACCCGCTCGATTACGTGCCCGACGTCGAGAAGGACGACAACAAGTGGGTGAAGGTCGACACCGACGGAACAATCCTGACCTATGACGCGGGCGCGGCCGACTGGGTGCGCACCACGCACGTGGTGCCCGAGGAATTCGCGGGCTGGTGCTGGCTCGACAACGTGTCGCAGGACGAATACGCGGGGCACATGCTGGCGCTCGCGGCCATCCTCAAGCTCGTGGACGACGCGGACATTCACGCGCGGGCGACCGAGCTCGCGCGCCAGGTCGCCGTTCACCTGATGGACAACGACATGGCGTTCGTGGATTGGGACGGCCGCGTGGTCGAGCACGGAAGCCTGTGGCCGCTGTCGTTGCTCGACTACCCCGGCTTCAACGCGGTTCTCGGGTTGTCCTACATTCTCATCGGTGCCGATGCGACCGGCGACGCCGACCTCGGGGACTATTACCAGAACTGCCTTCTCCAGCGCGACGGGCCCAACGACTGCCTCGACCGCTACCTCACGCCGCCGTCCTCGTTCGCCGACTGGCTGTCGTTCACGGGGCTCTATTTCGGCAGCCGCGACGCCTGCAAGTCGAACTGGAACAACTTCGCGATGGTATGGTTGGGGATGTTTCAGTTCATCTGGTACGAGCACGACCCCGCGCTGCGCGCGATGGCGCAGGACATCTTCGAAAACAAGATGTTCTACTTCGACGGCAACGACCGGCAGATGGCGAATCAAAAGAACGCCGCGTGGGCGATTCTCTATTCCGCGATGAAAGCCATGGGCCCCGATTCGACGGGCGCCGATCACGACGCCGTGCGCGACGCGATGTGCGGGCTGCGTCAGTTCCGTGAGTGGAAGGCGTATCCCGAGATCCACGTGGGCGAGGCGGAATACCCGACCGATTTCGATTGCGAGAGCCGCTTCGACGGCGAATATCTGACTTTCGATCCCGTGCCCGTGTACCAGCGCTGCCCGCGCACGTTCCTGTGGTGGGCCAATCCCTACGAGCATCAGGATTGCACCGCCAATCCGCAGCGGATCGACCAGCCCGCTGATTATCTGCTGCCCTACTGGGCGGCGCGGTACTTCGGATTTTTGGGCGAGGACGATTAGTGCCGCGCGCCGCGCGTCGCAAAAACGTATCGACGCGCGAACCGCGCGTGGCGAGCGTGCTCGGCCTCGCGCTGGCGTTTGCCGGCCCCGCCGTCTTCGCCATCGCGTTCGTGTGGACGCTCGCCGCCGTGCGCGCGTGCTCCGCCCCCGCGCCCGCGAGCGTCGCATATCCCCACGATTTCGGAGTGCGTCGCGTGATGATCGACGCGGGGCACGGCGGCGAAAATGAGGGTACGCGCACGTGGTGGGGAAGGCGCGAGAAGGCGCGCACGCTCGAACTCGCCATCGGTTTGGCGGAACACCTGAGCGCGGGCGGGCACTGGGAGGCGATGCTCACGCGCGAGGCCGATGCGGATCTGCCGAATTCGCAGCGCCCGGAGATCGCCAACGCGGCGGGCGTGGATCTGTACATCAGCCTTCACGCCAACGGCGCGGTGGACGATCGCAAGGGCTTCGGCGTCATCTGGTACCTGGCGCAAAACGATCCACGCAGCGAGACGCTGGCGAACGCCGTCGCCGCGTCGCTGTTCGCCGCGGGGTTTTTTCGCGACTTCAGCATGGGGCCGCGCTTCACCGAGCCGCGCGGCCCCGATGCGCCGGAGGAATTCACCTATCAGCGCACCCACGAGTCGCTGCCCGTGTACGTGCGCGAGCGCACCGACCACCGCATGATCTGGCCCGCCACCATGCCCGCCGTGCTCATCGAGACGCACTACATGACGAACCCCGTCGAAGCGGGGCAGTTTTCGTTCGACCGCACGCGCACGCGCCTTTACGCCGCCATCGAGCGCGGGCTCGTCGATGCGATCGGCGCGGGCGTGCTCGTGCCGCTGCCGAAACCCGCGACGAAGAAGTGAGTTCGATTCAGGCGAGGTGCCGACCGACCTCGGCGAGGCCGGTGACGTCGTGCACATCAACGGCGAGCGCGGGGATTCGCGCCACAAGATCGATTTCCGGGATGCGGGCGAGAAAACCGCTCATGACCTCGCCCTCGGCGGCGGCCACGCGGTCGAGATCGGCGGAAAGATCGGCGAGCGCGTCCACCAGCGGCGCGTATTCGGCGGGGATGTCGTCCAGCGCCGATTCCACGGCCGCGAGCGCCGCATCGGGGTCGCCGGTCCACAGCGGTTCGTGAACGCGGTTGAAGACGACCGCGCCGATGGGCAGGCGTTTTTCGACGAGCCGGTCGCGGAAGTACGCGGCCTCGTCCACCGCCGGGTGGCGCGGCGTGGTGACGACGACGAAGACGGTCTCGGGGTCGGCGATCAGTCGCTGCACCGCGCCCGCGCGGGCCTTGAAGCCGTCGTAGAGGCCGTCGAAGGCGAGGAAGAATTCCGACAGATCGGCGAGCGTCTGATAGCCCGTGCCCTTTTCGAGCACCTTGAAGATGATCTCCGCGCCCTTTTGCGCGAAGCGGAAGCCCATCTTGCCCGCGAGCAGATAGGGTTTCACGAACCACTGCACGACCTTGCCGTCGAGAAACTCGATCATGCGGCGCGGCGCATCGAGAAAATCGAGGGCGTGCTTGGTCGGAGGCGTGTCGAGCACGATGAGGTCGTAATCGGTGTCGCAGGCGATTTCGTAGAGTTTTTCCATCGCCGAGTATTCCTCGCTGCCCGCGAGCGCGCCCACGACCTGCTGGTAGTAGTGATTGCGCAGGATGCGGTCGCGGGTCTCGGCGTTGGGCGCGATGCGATCGACGAGGTCGTCGAAGGTGCGCTTGACGTCGAGCATCATGCCCCACAGCTCGCCCTTGGCGCCCGGGCCGAGCTCGACGCGGCTCGCCTTGTTGCCGAGCTCGGCGAGACCCAGCGAATCGGCGAGGCGACGCGCGGGGTCGATGGTGAGCACGAGCGTCTTGCGTCCCTCGGTCGCCGCGCGCACGGCGATCGCGGCGGAGACGGTCGTCTTGCCCACGCCGCCCGATCCGCAGCAGATCACCACCCGACGGCTTTTGACGAATTCCTGAAACGACACCCGCGTCACCCGCCGCTTGCGCCCCGGTCGCTCACTTGAGGCCGGAGGTCATGTCCATGATGGGCAGCATGATCGACAGGATGATGAGCAGCACGACGCACGCCATGACGAGCAGGATGAGCGGTTCGAGCAGCGACATCATCGCCTGAATGGTGGATGTGACGTCGCGGTCGTAGGCGTCGGCGATGCGAAAGAGCATGTCCTCGAGCTCGCCGGTCTGTTCGCCGACCGCGACCATGTGAATCACCATCGGCGGAAACACGCCGGAGTTTTCCAGCGGCTTCGCGATCGACTGGCCCTCGCGGATGTTGTCGCGGGCGTACTCGATCGCCTGCTCGATGATGACGTTGTTGACGACGTTCTTGACGATGTTCATCGCGTTGATGATGGGCACGCCCGATTGCAGCAGCGTGGCCAGCGTGCGCGAGAAGCGGCTGACCGCCGTCTTGCGGATGATGACGCCGAAGACCGGCATTTTCAGCACGAGCGTGTCCCACCTCTTGCGTCCCTTGGGAGTCGCCTGCCAGCGCTTGAATCCGTAGAACGCCGCGCCCATCACCGCGAGGATCAGCCACCAGTAGCCGCGCGCGAAGTTGGCGAAGGTGAGCAGCGCCATCGTGATCGGCGGCAGCGCCTTGTTCATGCCCGCGAAGATCTGCGAAAGCTTGGGGATGACAAAGACGACGAGGAACGACACGATCAGCGCCGCCATCACGGACATCAGGATCGGGTAGGTCAGCGCGGCCTTGATCTTCTGTTCGCGGTCGAGCGTTTCCTCGGTGTAGTCGGCGAGACGCGCGAGCACGGCTTCGAGCGTGCCCGACTCCTCGCCCGCGGCGACCATGTTCGTGTACAG
>CAZPJD010000048.1:0-6132 GCA_964586775.1 uncultured bacterium
AGTTCACGAGCACAGCACCCTTGGCAAAAAGCGCGTTCGGCACCGGCAGCACGCCGTCGGGCACGATCGCGCCGAAACCCTCGACCCACTGATTCGTGAACGAAACCTCGGAATACGTGCCGTCGTCGCTACGCACACGGATGTTTCGCGTTTTCGACAGAACCGGGTAGGTCTTACCGCCCAGGTGCGCGCCCTTGGCATCGACCTTCACGTCCCACAGGTCGGTCGCGTCGGCGAACGCGGTGGTCGCGCCCCAGCTCACGCGGCGCGTCGTCCCCACGTGCACGCCGGGAATGCCCGGGAACGCGAATCCGACGACGTTGAACGCCCCGCCCGCGCCGCTCGAATCCAGATGCATGAGCATCATGCGGCTCGGGATTTCGTATCCCGCGTGCGAGTCGTTGACGAGAATCGGCGCGCCGGTGTCGGTGAGATCGCCGCGTACAACCCAGTTGTTGCTGCCCTCGCCGAGATCGAGGTGGTCGCGCATCCGCGAAAGCGCGCGCGTGACGTCGAGCGCGTCGTCCAGCGATAACGGCGGCCCTTTCGCGATCGGAGACGCCGAAACCGCCGGCTTCCCGCGACGGGCGGCGATTTCGTCTCCGAGCGCGTCGGCCATGAAATACGTAGGGCCGCCGGGGCGCACCACGGGCAGCGCGTCGTAGTCGGGCATGAACCGCTGGAGGATCGTGTTGAGCAGGTCGTACTCGATCGTGGCGGAGAACCCGAACACGATGCGGATGCCCATCGCCATCACGTCGTCGTACGTGAACGGCTCGGGCGCGTAGTCGTTTTCGTCCGGGCCGAATCCCCACGGCAATGGCGCGTCTCCGGCGAGCACGCGTTCGACGCGGGCGTTCATGCCGTCCACGAACGCCTTGAACAGCTCGAAGTCGTCGGGGCGACTGCCGCGCATTTTGTCGAGCGACGCCGCACCGACGTCGGGAAAACGGAACGCGAGGGCCGTCTGGTCTGCGTCGATCTCTTCCGGCCCGAAGACCTCGGCCATACTGCCCGTCGCCTTGCGCCGCGCGATGTCGATCTGAAAGAGACGATCGGTCGCCTGCCAATATCCCGCGGCGAAAAACAGGTCGCGGTCGTTGTGCGCGTAGATGTGTGGCACGCCCAGGTCGTCGACGATCACCGTCGCGTCACGCGCTTCGCCGCCGCCATCGAGGTCGTCGTCCGCGGTGTCGTCGTCCACGCCGTCGTCGTTCGTGGCGGGCGAGCCCCACTCGTACGTCCCGGTGCCCGCGTCGTCCTCGCAACCGAGCCCGGTGAGCGTCAACGCCAAACCGAACACCACGGTCCCCACTCCAAATCGTTTCCACCCCGTCCGCACGACGCACCCCCGATTTCGATGCCCACGTTATAGATCCGCGCGAACGAGACGTCACGAGCCGCTTATTGACGCTCCGGCGACCAGAACCTAATGTTGCTTCCACGCGGCATCGCCGCGGCTTTCTCGAACGATTCCCGTCGTTTTTCGCATCGCGCCCGTAGCGTATCGGTTCCGGGCGCACATGGGCGGCACGCCGCGCCGCCGACTTGGGGGAGACCGGTCATGGGCGAAATTTCCTGGCACGTGGACGAGTCCCATCTGTGGTTTGCGCCGGAAGCGGGGTGGCCCGCCGAGGTGCCGAAGAATACGACCTTCGAACGCAAGCTGCTCGGCGATGTGCTGCGCGAGACGGCGAAGGAGTATCCGAACCACACCGCCATCTGGTTCCAGGGCGTGACGATGACCTATCGCGAGCTGGACGAGGCGGTGGATCGCTTCGCCACCGCGCTCGCGAATCTCGGGCTCAAGAAACCCGACGTCGTCGCGCTGCTGCTGCCCAACTCGTTCCAGTACGTGGTGGCCTACTACGCGTGCGCGCGACTCGGCGTCATCGTGTCTGGCTGCAACCCCACCTACAAACCGAACGAGATCCTGCACCAGCTCAAGACCGTCGGCGCCAAGGCGATGCTGCTGCTCGACATCCTCTACGAGCCCATCGTCGCGCCAATCCGCAACGAATCGCCGGTGAAGCTCTACATCAAGACGAACATCACGGACATGATGAAGCTCTCGCCGGTGAAGAAGTTGATCGGCGGCGCGCTGGGCAAGATCCCCAAAGCCGAGGTGCCCGACTCCAAGGACTTCGCGCAGCTCATGAAGACCGCGCCGGCGCTGCCCAAGGTGGACATCACCGCCGACGACACCGCCACCTACATCATGACCGGCGGAACGACGGGCGTGCCCAAAGCCGCCGTGCTCTCGCACTTCAACTGCGTGAGCAACGTGCACCAGTGCGCCCTGTGGCTCTTCAAGATCCAGCCGGGCGCGGCGATTCTGGGCGTGCTGCCGCTCTTCCACAGCTTCGCCATGACCACGGTGATGAATATCAGCGTGAGAAAAGCGCTGATGATGATCCTCTTCCCCAAGCCGCCCGAGATGGACGTGCTTTACAAGACGATCCTCGAGGTCGGCCCGCCCAAGGGCACGATGATGCCGGGCGCCGAGGTGCTCTTCAAAAAGATGGCCGAGTTCCCCGACGCCGAGAAGTACCACATCGCCGGCAAGCTCATCATGTGCGTATCGGGCGCGGGTCCGCTGCATCGCCCGGTGCAAGAGGCATTCGAGCGCGTCACCAAGGCGCAGCTCTCCGAGGGCTTTGGGCTCACCGAATCGACGCCGGTCGTCTCCGGGCATCCATTCTGGGGCGCGCGCGAGGAGTTCATCGGCACCATCGGCCTGCCGTTCCCAGGCACCGAATGGCGCATCGCCGATATCGGCGACCCGACGATCACGATCAAGCCGGGCGAGACGGTGGAGACCGAGGACGGTGTGAAGCCGAAGACTGGCGAGATCATCGTCGCGGGTCCGCAGGTGATGGTGGGTTATCTGAACCGGCCCGACGAGACGGCCGAAACGATCGTCGAGATGGAAGGCAAACGCTGGCTGCTGACCGGCGACATCGGCTACATGGACGCGCGTGGCCGCATCATCATCAACGACCGCAAGAAGCAGCTCATCAAGAACCGCGGCTGGTCCGTGTTCCCCACCGAGGTCGAGACGCTCATGCTCGGCCACGCGGCGATCAACGAGTGCGCGGTGGCGGGCATCCCCGACGAAAAGACGGGCGAGTCGATCAAGGCGTGGGTGGTGCTCAAGCCCGAATCGCGCGGCAAGGTCACCGAGGCCGAGCTGCTCGAATGGGCCAAGGCCAACCTCACGCACTACAAGGTGCCGCGCTACATCCAGATCATCGAGGAAATCCCCAAGACGCCGGTGGGCAAGGTCCTGCGCCGCGAGCTGCAGGAAGCCGACCCGCTCTTCATCGCGGCCAAGGCGAAGAAGAAGTAATCGCGCCGAACGCGCGGAGAATCGACAGCGAAATGCGGCACGGCCCCGCCCTTGCGGGGCCGTGCGCGTTGAAACGCGCACGGCCAGCGAAGATGGATTGCGGTTGGCTCAGTCCGTTTTGCCGTCGATCGCTGCGATCAATCGGTAGACACCCGTCGTCGGATTGCGCCCCGGCTTTTTCGCCCGCTCGGCCTCCAGATCGAGCTTCTTCGCGCGGGAGACCGCGTCGGTGACACCGTCGTAAATACTCGAGAAGTCCGCTTTGGAATCGTAATCCGGAATCCGCATGCTCGCGCGTCGTTTGAGCGCGACCGTCGTTCTCTCGCGCGGACACTCCCCGAGATGAAGAAGGAGCCAAAGCTCAAAACAAGGGTTCGAGATCGCGAGTTCGATCCCGTTCTGTCGGGCACGCTCTTTCGCCCGTGACAGCTTCTCGATCACCGCGTCGGCATCGAAGACGCACCAGAACTCGTCGAATTCTGGCGGAATGTCTCGCGAGTTTCTATTTCTGTTTTTCTCTTTGATTGCGCATTCTACCCACGTCTCGGGATCGCCAGCGCGGCCCCAAAATGGTTTCACTACGCAAGATCGGTCTCGTGGTAAACCACTCAGATAACGGATCTCCGTCCGCTCGCCTTCGCAAACGATGAGGACCCGACGCTTCGGTTCTTGGGTTCGCGCTCGGCGAGCCAGCTTGATTTTACGCTCTCGCAGCTTTCCTTTGCTGACCACGGCTCAATCCTTCAACCGCGGGAGCGGACCAAGATAAGGAATTGCGCCGTAGCGCCCCTGCAAATAGCCGCGCTCCAGATTCGAATCCTCGCGAACTTTGTAGTCGGTGAGGGGATAGAGCGTTGTTGCGCCATCCTTGTCTTTTTCTGTGAACCATACCTGATCGCCACGCAGGGCGCGATCACCCATCGCATTGCCCAGCAGGTTGGTGTCGTGTGTCGTGAATATGAGTTGGGCGTTTCGAGGGTTCGTCCTGGGGTCATTGAACATGTCGACAATTTGCCTCGCCAACATGGGGTGCAATCCTGATTCCAATTCATCAATAAACATGATGCCACCTTGAGATACTATTTCTGATATTATTGGCCCAAGGAGGAAAACAGTCTGTACGCCGTGGGATTCCCAATTCATTGGAAACCATTCGACACGACCTTCGTTCTCGTGTCTCACAAGAACCTGCCGCTTGGGTTCGCGCGGATCCAACTCGGATCTGGGATTGTCTGTCAATTGATATCCGGATACTCCTAGATCCGAGGCGCGAATTAGAGACGCAAACATCATTTCGGCATCTTGAGAAAGTTGGTCGATTCCGAGAAGCGTAAAAGTATTTTTGGATTGCGATGTAAGCTGATACCGAAACGCTCCAACGCTTGACATTTTCGAAAGACACTGAAAAACAGCGCCAAGCTGTTTGTGATTGTGTTGCGCAGCAGTCGACAAAAATAGTGCGTTCGGGCGAGTCAAACTTCGTAATGATTTTGAGTTCCCAGAGAAGCCACTGCCGAATCTGAATAAATTATCTTCTCGCGAAAACAATAACTGCTTTCGATTTTTCGGCCAAGAATACAACCATTCTTCAAGAAATCTTTCATCATTCAATGCGAATCCATACTTGTATCGAACGTCATTCACTAAAAAAACGATCTCGAATAGAGTTGGGCTTGAGCGATGCGGTTCCCAAGCAAAGAACTCTCGATTCGTGCCTCCGCCCGGCGGCCATGAATTGTGTGAAAGGCGAATTGCTGACAACATCCAACTTACTGCCGACAGCACGTTGCTCTTTCCGCTGGCGTTGGCACCGTAGATGGCTGCGGCGGGGAGCAGCTTTTTGGCGTAACCGGGGACCTCGCGCGGGATCGGATCGTCCTTCGCCCCGATGTTCGCGGCCTCCATGGTGAGGGCCTGCTCGTCCCGGATCGATCGGTGGTTGGCGACGCGAAATTCGATCAACATGGTCGTAAAATGCCGTCGAATGGCAATTTCGACGCCTTTCGCGCGGATTTTCCGCGCAAAGCGCCGTAAAGTCAACCTCTGGGGGAAAATTCGATGCGAATTTCGATCGATTCGCGGGGGCGATTGCCGGCGGGACGTATCCGGGTTCGGCAGCGGCGCGCGGGAACGCGACGACGTCGAAGGTCCTCGCGATCGGCCCCGCCCCTTGGCGACACCGCCGCTTCGTGACAAATTCGCGCGCACTTGGCGGGGGACGGCATGGAACTCGAACGCATCAGCCTGACCATCGATCGCGATCTCATGCGTCGGTTCGACGCGCTGCTCGCGCGCACCGGGCACACGAACCGCTCCGAGGCGATTCGTGACCTCATCCGCGCGCGGCTGGTCGAGGAGACGTGGACCGCCCAGGATACCGACGCGGTCGCCTCGATCACGATGGTGTACGACCACGAGAAGCGCGAACTGGCCGACAAGCTGACCGAGACCGGCCACGCGCATCACGAGCAGATCCTCGCGTCGATGCACGTGCACCTCGATCGCCGGCACTGCCTGGAGGTCATCGCGCTGCGCGGCGCGCCGGCCGAGCTTCGGCATCTGGCCGATCACATGATCGGCATGAAGGGCGTCAAGCACGGGCAGCTCGCGATGACGAGCGCGAAGTTCGAAAAGCCGGACGGCAAATGACGCGGCGGATCGCGGCGGCGCTCGTGGGTCTTCTCGCGCTCGCGGGCGCGGGGGCGGCGCACCAGTTTCAGATGAGCGAGATTTGGGTGATGTTTCTCAAGGACGGCACGTGGCGCGCCGACGTGCTGCTCGAC
>CAZPJD010000049.1:0-8083 GCA_964586775.1 uncultured bacterium
CAAGAATGGCTTCCCGACGCATCCGCAACGACTCCGTGGTGCTCATGGGAATGTCCTCCTACTGCTGTGTAGATGCTAATCTACAATAGCACGGCGAAAAAAAAAGGAAAAGACCAATACCCGGTCCGGTGACGCAGGCCCCCTCGGACCGGCGAACTTGACGCCCCCGGCGCGAAAAAGGGACAATGCCCTTTCGCAGCCGTGCGGAGTTGAGATGCGAATGTATTTGACCGTTGTGGTGATGTTTTTCGCGGCCTTCGGATGGACGATTTCGACGTCGTGCTCGTCGATCGTCGAAGAACCCGAAATCCCCGGCGCGGATGAATCTTCCGAAAAACCCGAGTCGGGCCCGGTCGCGATCTGGGGCGGCACGTGGGATGGCGTGGCCGGCGTCTGGCAGGCGAATTCCGGCACCGGCAAGGTCGAATCGATCCTCGAAGCGCCCGTCCAGACCCTGTGGATCGTCCCCGGCGAGCAGGCATTCGTCATTGCCCGGACCGACGGGTCGGTGGTGTATCGCCCGCGATCGGGCGACGCCATCGCGACCGAGGCGAGCGCGAACGCCTTTCCCGCACCCGGCGGCCGACGTTTGCTTTACGAGCGTGACGGCGTGCTGTCCGAGACGGCGGTGGGCGGCGCGGGATCGCGACCCGTGGCGCTGGGCGCGATGTGGGCCGCGTATCGGCCGCAGATGGATCAGATCCTCTACGTCAAGGCCGACGGCGTCTATCTGGAACCGCTCGTCGCGACCGAGCCCGCCGTGCCGGTGATCGTGCCGCCCGGCGCGATCGACACCTCGCTCGAAGACCCCGCGATGACGCCCGCGTTTTCGCCCAACGGCAAATACGTCGCCGTTCCGCTTCGCGTGCAGGCAAGCTCGGGCATGCAGATCATGATGTACCTGATCGACGTCGAGGCGCGCGCCGAGATCACCTGGATCGCCAAGGGCACAAGCCCCGAATGGTCGCACGCGGGCGGCAAGGTCGCGTACGTCAGCGATGGTCGGCTCTACACGTGGGAGGTCGGATCCGGCGCAAACACGCAGGCGGTGCTCGACACGGTCGACGCCTCGGCCCGGCCACGATGGTCGTCCGACGACGCGGCGCTCCTCTACACCGTACGCAAAAGCGGGCACGACGAATTGCGCGTGGCCCACGTCGGCGGCGGCAAATACACCTCGGTCGTAAGCGGCAACGACGGCCTCATCGCCGGTTTCGACTGGACGCACGACCCCTTGTGCGATGCGTCGAACGGCCCGCCCGACGTGACGAGCGCGCAGGCGGTGATCGACGGCGTCTTGGCGACGTCGAGCCCCGTCGAAGTGCCCGACGGCGCGAGCGTGGCCGTGCGCCTCGTGATCGGCGACGCCGAATGCAACGTACGTCGCGGGCTGGTTTTCGGCGAAACCGGCGGCGTGAAATCGACCATCGCGTGGGAACTGCCCGATGGCGCGTGCGACGAAGGCGCGGACATTCCGCTCTCGCTGGACGCGGCGACCAGCGACGCGACTTGGACGTTTTCGGTCGAGGACGCCTGCGGCGCTGAAGGCGCGGGGGCGCAGATGGCGTTCACGTTCCCATCGGGCGACGACGACGACGACACCTCCGACGACGACACGGTCTGATCGCCCCGCAACGTTCGTCGGGGCCGTGTTTCGTAAGCATCTGCACATAATTCGTCGATGATGTTGCAGCGCCGCTCCCCGACGCACCGATCAAACGCAAGTCGAGATCGAACCGGGCCCGGAGCGGAGCGGCTCGACGGTCGTACACCACACATGGTTGGGATTCCGACGCGACGGCACGGTGCGTCGCACAGGGGAGGTTTGCGCATGACGCTGGGAAACATGACCATCGCGAAGAGAATCACGCTCGGGTTCGGGACCGTCATTGCGCTGCTCGCTTTGATCGCGGTCACGGCGTTTTTCGGTCTCACAAAGGCCACACACGGTTTCGTCGAATATCGCGATTCGGCGCTGGTGCGTAACAGCCTCGCCCGGCTCAACCAGGATCTGACCGAGGGCCGGTTGCACGCGCTCGAGTTTCTGTCCACCTCGGATCCGAAACTCGTGGTCGAGTACGACGAACACTACAAGGATGCGATCGACGCCGCGGATACGGCCCGCAAGCACCTCGACGCGCTCGGGGAATCCGATTTTGTCGCCGGGGCGAAGCGCGACGTGGAAAAAATCGTCGGCGAGGTCAAGGAGTTCGACGAAGGCTTCCGCAAGGCCGTCGCCTTGCAGCAAACGAGCGACGAACACGTGAAGACGCTCTTCGACGTCGGCCCGAAGCTGGAGGCCGGTCTATCGCGCCTGCTCGAGAGCGGAGCGCTGACCGAACCGGCGTCGATCACCACCGCGGCCAACGCCCGGCGCGACCTGCTCAAGGGCCGAGTCAACACGCTGCGTTTCCTGAAGGACAATACGGCCCAATCGGCGAACGAAGCTCGCGCGATGATCACCCAGTTTCAGGCCGGTCTGAAAAAACTCGACGGTGTACTCGCGTCGGGTGAGGGCAGGAAACTGATGACCGAACTGAACGCCGGCGGCGACACCTATGATGAATCGCTCGGCGCGTGCGTCAAGGCGATCGACGAACGCAACGCGGTCGTCGCATCGGCCGTGCGCGAACTCGGCCCGAAGATGAGCGAGAACATCGAGAGTGTGCGCAAAGTCTTCATGGAGCGCCAGGACTCGCTGGGCCAGACCGTGCTCGCGTCGAACGAACGCGTGAAATGGCTGAACATGGTTGTTTCTCTCGTCGCGCTCGCGATCGGCATCGTCTTCGCCGTCGTGATCGCGCGGTCGGTCGTGCGTCCCATCCTCGACGCCAACGCCATGCTCGCCGATATCGCCGATGGCGAGGGCGATCTGACGCGCCGTCTGGATGTGAAGTCGAAGGACGAAGTGGGCGCGCTCGCGGCGAACTTCAACAAGTTCGTCGAAAAACTCCAGACCTCGATCCGCAAGGTCGCCGACAGCACGATGCAGCTCACCAGCCGCGCCGAAGACCTGTCGAGCGTGTCGGCGCAGCTCGCCGGCGGGGCGGAGGAAATGAGCCGCCAGACGGGCGTCGTGGCGAGCGCGTCGGAACAGATCTCGACCAGCGTATCGATGGTGCAGCGCGCCGCGGAGAACATGTCGGGCAATGTGACGACGATCGCCTCGTCGGTCGAGGAGATGTCGACGGGCATGAACACCATCGCCGCGGCGATGGAGGAAATGACGTCGACGCTGCAGGAAGTCTCGCGCAACACCAGCCGCGCCGCGACGGTTGCCGCCGACGCCAACACCCAGGCCGCGCGCACCGGCGAACTGGTGAAGGCTCTCGAGGCCGCGTCGTTCGAGATCGGCAAGGTCGTCAACGTCATCAACGACATTGCCGATCAGACCAATCTGCTCGCGCTCAACGCCACCATCGAGGCCGCGAGCGCCGGCGAAGCCGGCAAGGGCTTCGCGGTCGTCGCGCACGAGGTCAAGGAACTGGCGAAGCAGACGGCCGTCGCCACGCAGGAGATCGACGAAAAAATCCGCGCCATGCAGACGCACACCCGCGACTCGGTCGAAGCGGTTTCGCGCATCACCGAATTCGTGAACGAGATGAACACGATCTCCGGCATGATCGCCGCGGCCGTCGAGCAGCAGACCGCGACCACGCGCGAGGTCGCCGTGTCGGTGCAGCAGGCCGCGACGGGCAGCACGAGCGTCTCGGCTTCGGTGCAGCAGCTCTCGGTGAGCCTCGAAAGCGAGGTCGTGCGCGCCGTGGTCGAGTCGGCCTCGGGCGTGGGCGAGGTGTCGCGCAACATTCAGGGCGTCGACACCGCCGCGCGCGAAACGGCCCAGGGCGCGGCGACCACGCGGCGAGTTTCGGAGAACATGTCGGTGCTCGCGGACGAACTGCGCGGCATCGTGGGCCAGTTCCGCGTGTAGCGCTTCTACCCGACGTGATTCATGAACGGGCCGGCTCGCACCGGCCCGTTTCCTTTCCCTTCCCCTGTCTCGCATTGCGTTCGTAGAATGACGCCGTTCCCCGGAGAACGCGTGACTTCCGACAACCGGCTCGAATATTCCGATCGGGTTCGCGCCCTCGACGGCGTGACGCTGCCCGCCGCGCTCGTCGATCTCGACGCGCTGGACCGCAACGCCGATCGCATCGCCGGACCCGCTCGCACGCACGGCAAACGTCTGCGCCTCGCGACCAAGTCGCTGCGCTGCGCGTGGATGATTTCGTATCTGCGCGATCGGCTCGGCGAGGTGCATGGCGGCCTCATGTGCCTGACCGTCGCCGAGGCCGCCTATCTCGCCGAACGCGGATTCGACGACCTGCTCGTCGCCTACCCCACCGTGCAGCGCGCCGATCTGCAAACGCTCGCCGCGATGACACGCGAGGGACGCACCGTGCGCCTCGTCGTGGACTGCGCCGAGCACGTGCGCGCGATGAGCGAGGTCGCACGTGCCGAAAACGTGGTGCTGCGCGCGGTGATCGACATCGACATGTCGTATCGGCCCCTCGGCGCGGCGACGCATTTGGGCGTTCGGCGCAGCCCGATCCGCACAGGGGCCGAGGCCATCGCCATCGCGCGCGAGGCCGAGCGGGCCGGCGGCGTGATCGTCGACGGCCTGATGGGCTACGAGGCGCAGGTCGCGGGCATGGGCGAGGCGAATCCCTTCACGCCGCTCGTCAATCCCGTAAAGGCTTGGATCAAGCGCCGATCGATCCCCGATGTCGCCGCGCGGCGCGCGCGCATCGCCGATGAATTTCGCGCGGCGAATATCCCCGTCGCGCTCTTCAACGGCGGCGGCACGGGGAGCCTCGCGACCACGAGCGCCGAGGACGCCGTCACCGAGGTCACGGCGGGCAGCGGCTTTTATTGCCCGCACCTGTTCGACTACTACGCGGGCAACCGGCTCGAACCCGCGGCGTTCTTCGCGCTGCAGATCGTGCGCCGCCCCGCGCCGGGCATCGTCACCTGTCAGGGCGGCGGCTACGTGGCGAGCGGCGAGGCCGGACCCGATCGATTGCCGATCCCATATCTTCCGAGGGGATTGTCGCTGCTCGGCGTCGAGGGCGCGGGTGAGACGCAGACCCCCGTGCGCTGGCCGACGACGGCGGGAGAAGCGACTCTCGGCGCGCCGGTGATCTTTCGCCACGCAAAGGCGGGCGAACTGATGGAGCGCTTCAACGAGATCGTGCTGGTGCGCGGCGGACGCGTCGAGCGTCGCGTGCCGACCTACCGCGGCGAAGGATTCGCTTTCTTATAGCGTCACGGCACGTAGACGCACAGATTCACAAGCTTGTTGCTCATGTTGCCTTCGCCGTCGGTGGCTTCGACGTCGACGCAGTTGTCGTCGCCCCAAGGGACGATGGACGTGAAGTCGACCGTGATGCCGACGGAGAGGGGCGAGCCGCAATTCGGCACGCTGGGCGCGCCGCCGCCGAAGTCGTCCCAAAAAACGTCGTCCACGAGCGCGGGCTCCGACGTGCCGGTGAACCAGACGAAGATCTGGCCGCCGGCCAGGTCGTCGTCCACGTCGCAGACCTGCCACTGCAACGTGCTGACGATGGCGCCTGAGCCGTCGTCGGCCGCGGGGTCCGGATCCCACCCGCCGCCGGACAGAACCGGCGCCGTTCCCGCGCTGTCGTCGTCCGCGTCGTCGTCCGCGTCGTCATCGCTGTCGTCGTCCGTCGTGTCGTCATCGACGTCGTCATCGGCGTCGTCATCGGCGGAATCATCGTCCGCGGAATCATCATCGTCGTCGGCCGCGTCATCGTCGTCCGCATCGTCATCCGATGCGTCGTCGTCGCCCGTCCAGCCGCAGTCCGCGAGATCGGATGCGAGCGCTTCCTGACAGGGCGCGATGCCGGCGGCGTCGTGCGTGTCGCAGTCGAATCCGTCGATCACGCACCCGAGAAAGTCGCGTAGCGCCTTGTCGTAGCACGGGCCAAGGTCGAGATACTGGTCGAGAAAATCGCAGTAATTCGCCGCGGCCGACGCCTCCGAGATGTCATAACACTCGGCGAAAAATTCGGCGCACGCCTCCATGATCTCGCCGCCGAGCGTACCGTCGCCCTGGTAATCGTCGTCGTCGTCGTCCCCGCCGCCGCTCTGGCACGCGCCAATCGCGATCGCCGCCGCGAGAAAAGCCGCTGCTCCCAACACCGTCCATCCGGATATCCATTTCATCGCGTCACCCGCCGGGCGAATCGCCCAAAACTTGGTGATCTTAGCACAACCGGATCAGGCGCTCCACGAACCATGCAATTGGCGTACGCGGGACGATGGACGGACGAAGCGATTTCGGGTTCGATACGCACTCCCACCAAAGGAGGCGCGACATGTCGCACGTGACCGGCATCGGCGGTGTGTTTTTCAAATCGAAGAACCCCGACACGATTCGCGATTGGTACGTCGAGCACCTCGGCTTGCCCATGAGCCCGGACGGATTCGTCGTGTTTCGCTGGCGCGAAGGCGGCGACGGCGAAGAGCCGGGAGGCATGGCGTCGACCGTGTGGTCGCCGTTTCCCGCGGACACGACGTACTTCAATCCCAGCACCGCGCCGTTCATGATCAACTTCCGCGTGCGCAACCTCGACGCCGCCCTCGCCGATCTGCGTGCCAAGGGCGTGTGGGTGGACGAGCACATCGAGGAGAGCGAGCTGGGGCGTTTCGGCTGGATTCTCGACCCCGACGGCAACCGCATCGAGCTGTGGCAGCCGCCGGAAGGGTATTGATACCGGCGCGAGAGAAGACAAATACGCGATCAAGAGCGCCGGTTGCCGCGCGACGACTCTCTCACCGCGCCGGGACCACCAATATTTCGTGTGTCATCGCGCCGGGGTCGGCGACGATGGTGAGCGAATTCGCGTCGTCGTCGAACGCGAAACTCCACGTGCCGTCCGTGTCCGTACTCGTCACGGCAAATCCATCGGCGTAGAAGTATTCGTCGTCCACGAAGACCTCGAGCGTCGGGTCGATTCCGTCGATCGTGTCGAACTCCACCGACAACCAACGGTCAGACTCGCCGAATCGGAACGCGCGCAACTCGCCGCCCGTGACGCGCGGATACGGCCGCGCGAGGTGGGGGAAGAACTCGTCCTTGGGCGTGCCGTCGGCGCGACACAGGCCCATCGAATCGTCGTCGTAGCCGAATGCCCACCACGCCCAACTCGCGAGGCTCGCGTCGGCAAGGTCGGCGAAGTCGCGGGCGTATTCGTCCGCGCGCGTCGCCGCCGACTGCAACCCCGTCTCGCCCCACAGTAGCGGCATATCGTGCGCGACGGACTCATCCGCGCGCTGCGCCGTCTGCCACTCCAGCACGTGCCGGTCGAAGTCGTATCCGCTGCCCGAAACGAGGTTTCGCGGGTAGAGATGCGGCGCGTAGATCATCCGGTCGAAGGGCAGCGGGTCCATCACGAAGGGAAATCCGACGACGCTGAGCATCATCGGCTCGAGCACGATGTACGGCGCGGGGTCGATCGCGCGAATGGCCTCGATCGTATCCTCGTAAAGCGGACGCAGGAGCTGGTTCTCCGACCACCACGGCGGCGTGAGGATGCCCGCGAGCGGTTCGTTGAACAGATCGTAAGCGAAAACGCGCGCGTCGCCCGCGAAGTGCGTCGCCACCTGCTCCCACGCGGCGACGAAGGCGGCCACGTCGTCCGGTCGCTGCCAGAATCGTCCCGACTGCCAAAGGTATTCCAGATCGCCGATCGCCCAATCGGGCGGTACCTCGCACGTCCAATCGGGCCAACCCATGCCGCCCGAGCACGACGACCAGTGAAAGTGGTGCATGTCGAGGATCACGCGCAGCCCGGCGTCCGCGGCGTATTGCACCTGCGGCTCCACCACGTCGGCCAGATAGGTCTCGTCGTAATCGCCGCGCGTCGGCTCGAGCGCCGCCCACGTCATCAAGATGCGCACGACGTTGAAGCCCCAATCGCGCATGCGCTCATAATCGATCGGCGCGCCGCCGTATTCCACGGCCATGAAGTTGCCGCCGTGAAGGATCAGCGTGCGGCCGTCCTCGTCGAGGATCGGGGGCGGCATCGGCGGCTCGGCATCGTCGTCCGCATCGTCGTCC
>CAZPJD010000050.1:0-6289 GCA_964586775.1 uncultured bacterium
GTCCAAAACGCCGGCGGCCAAGCTCAGGGACGGGTACGCGACACCAGAGCGAATTCGGCCACGCCCTCGGGACGCATCCACGAAACACGAGGGAGCGGTTTCTTTCAACCGAATGCGGGTGAATAACCCGTTGGGATGCTCAGGATGACAAACCCAAGAGGGCTTCACCAGTCGCGCCGCCTCGCCTACCATGCGCCCATGGATTCCGGCCAAAAGTCGAGCGTCGCCGAGCGCTGGGAGCGCGTCACCAACTCCCCTGAGTCGGTGTACAAGAGCGTCGTCGTGCCCGCGCAAAAGATCCGGTATTTCGCGGATTCGGCCTACGTGCGTCCGATCGTCGAAGCCACGCCCGAGGGCGCGCGATGTCTGGAGACCGGGTGCGGGTCGGGGTCGCTGTCGCTGGCGGTGGCGTCCACCGGGCGGCGCGTGACGACGATCGACATCGCGCAGGGCGTGCTCGACAATTTGGCCGCGAACCACAAGCGGCTCGTGTCGGATTTTCCGGGCATGGGCGAGATCGACACGGTGCGCGGCGACATCGAACGCATGCCCTTTGCCGACGGCACCTTCGCCGCGGTCTTCAGCGAGGGCGTGATCGAGCATTGGGTCGAGCGGCCCGCGCGCCTCGCCGTGATGCGCGAGATGATCCGCGTGCTCAGGCCCGGCGGGCGGCTCGTGCTCTTCGTGCCCAACGGCCGCCACGTGCTGCACGGCTGGTGGCAGCTCACGCGCTACCCCGGCTACGCGAGCGAAAACGAGGTTCCGTGGCACCGCTTTTCGTCAGCGGAGCTGGCGGGCGAACTGGCCGAGGTGGGCCTCGTGGACGTGACGCACGACGGCATCAGCCCGTATTCCACGCTCGCGATATGGCCGAATTGGTGGATTCTGCGCGCCGCCGCGGCGGTACTGCGCCGCGCGCTGCCCGAGCCCATTTGGCTGCGGCGCAAATTCGGATTCAATCTGATGGCGGCGGGGAGGAAGGGGTAGGCGCTCACCTCCTTTTCCTACCCGTCGGAAGCGAGCCGAGCCCGCACCGATCCACAGCATGGCGGACGCCGACGCGTACCGCTCGGACGTGGACGTTTTGCCGCCCTCACCGCTCCGGCTTGAGGATCAGCGTCGCCAGCGGCGGCAGCACCAACTCGGCGCAGGACGGCAGGCCGTGGCACACCTCGTCGCGCGATTCGATGAAGCCCGCGTTGCCGAGGTTCGATCCGCCGTAGGCGTGGGCGTCGCTGTTGAGCGCCTCGCGCCACCGGCCGCCGATTGGAAGTCCAATGCGGTAATTCATCCGCGGTACGGGCGTGAAATTGCACACGCACACGACCACGTCCTCGGGATCCTTGGCCTTGCGGTAGAAGCTGATGACGCTGTGCAGGTGGTCCGTGCAGTCGATCCATTGGAATCCCGTCCAATCGTAATCGACCTCGTGCAGCGCGGGATCGGAACGCAGCAGCGCGTTCAGGTCGCGTAGCCAGCGATGCAACCCCCGCTGGAAATCGAAGCGCATCAAGTGCCAGTCGAGCTGCCATGCGTCGTTCCACTCGCTGCCCTGCCCGAACTCGCAGCCCATGAAGAGCAGCTTCTTGCCGGGATAGCACCACATGTAGCCATAGAGCGCGCGCAGGTTGGCGAACTTCTGCCAGCCGTCGCCCGGCATCTTGCCGAGCATCGAGCCTTTTCCGTGCACGACCTCGTCGTGCGAGAACGGCAGGATGAAATTTTCGTGCGACGCGTAGAGCATGCCGAAGGTCAGGTCGTTGTGGTGGTATTGGCGATACACGGGCTCTTTGGACATGAAACGAAGCATGTCGTGCATCCAGCCCATGTTCCATTTGAAACCGAAGCCGAGCCCGCCCAGATACGTCGGGCGCGACACGCCCGGCCAGGCGGTCGATTCCTCGGCGCAGGTGAAACAATCGGGGAATCGCTCATAGATCATCTGGTTCGCGCGACGCAGGAGTTCGATGGCTTCCAGATTTTCGCGCCCGCCGTGCGCGTTGGGCACCCACTCGCCCGCCTTGCGCGAGTAATCGAGGTAGAGCATCGACGCCACGGCGTCCACGCGCAGGCCGTCGATATGGTATTTGTCGAGCCAGAAGAGCGCCGACGCGAGCAGGAAGCTGCGGACCTCGTGGCGGCCGTAGTTGAAGATCAGGGTGCCCCAATCCTGGTGTTCGCCCTTTCGCGGGTCGGCGTGCTCGTAGAGGTGCGTGCCGTCGAAATACGACAGGCCGTGGCCGTCCTTGGGAAAGTGAGCGGGAACCCAGTCGAGGATCACGCCGACCCCCGCCTGATGAAAACGGTCGACGAGGTACATGAAGTCTTGCGGCGTGCCGAAGCGGCTCGTCGGCGCAAAATAGCCGATCGTCTGGTAGCCCCATGATGCGTCGAAGGGATGCTCGGTGATGGGGAGCAGTTCGATGTGCGTGAAACCCAAGTCGCGCACGTACTCGACGAGCTGATCGGCGAGCTCGCGGTACGAGAGCCACCGGCCGTCCTCGGTGCGTCGCCAGGAACCCAGGTGCACCTCGTAGACCGACATCGCCGAATCGACCCCGTTGTACTGCCCGCGCGAGGCCATCCACTCGGTGTCGCTCCACGTGTAATCCTCGATGTTCCAGACGACCGATGCGGTTTTGGGGCGCAGCTCCGCCGCGAAGCCGAAGGGGTCCGACTTCTCGACCTCGTAGCCGTTCGCGTTCGACCGGATGAAGAACTTGTAGCAATCGCCCTGCTTCACGCCCGGGGCGAACCCCTGCCACACACCCGACGATCCCACGCTGTCGAGGCGGTGCGTCTCGCGGTTCCAGCCGTTGAAATCGCCGACGAGGCTCACCTCGCGGGCGTTGGGCGCCCAAACGGCGAAGCGCGTTCCGGCCACGCCCTTGCGGGTTTCGGGATGCGCGCCGAATTTGTCGTACGCGAAGCCGTAGTTCCCCTCGCCGAACAGATGAAGATCGTAGTCCGTCAGCGGTCCCTTGCGGTCCGACATGGCATGTTCCCTGGGATGAAAATGGCCGCCCGCCGCAACCCCATCGGCGGGGCGCGCCCCCGGGCGGGGGCGATTCGCGCCGATGGTTATCAGATCCGCGCGGGCTTGGAAAGACGCGGCGGCATCGCGACCGCCGCGCCGTCGTTAGTCGCAGCGAATTTCGAGCACGTCGTTCGTCGTGTCCAGATCGTTCGGGACCGAAACCGTCACCGTGAACTTGGGCTCCTCGTAGTACGAAAAATCCGCGCCGGTGGTGAACGTGTATTGATGCGTCCCGCCGTACGCGAGGAACGGCACGTTGGCGGTCTCCTCGACGAGGATTCCCGCGCCCACGCGATGGGAAACCTCCACCGAGTCGCCGGTGAAGATGCCGCCGACGCTGGTGATCTCGATCGTCACCGGCGAGGCGCCGTTCGCGGCGCACACGTCCGCGGGGACGATGATCGCCGTGGGCGCGAGGTCGGTTTGCGGCGTCGAAATCGACACGTCGTCGAACGCGAAGCCGTCGTAGGTCACCGAGCCCTCCGAGCCGAAGACCACGCGCATCTGCACCAGCGGATCGCGCAGGTCGCCGAGGGTGTGCGTGGCGAGGTCCCAAGCGCCCGCCGAGCCGGTCCAGCAGACCTGCGGGCCCTGTGTGAGGCCGTTGCAGGTGCTGTCGGTGTACCAGTTCACGCCGGTGCCCACGTCGCCGACCGTCACCCAGTTGATGCCCTGATCGACCGTGTAGTCCACGCGCGCGCCGTCGTAGCTGTTTTCGGCGTCCACGCGCCGCGCGAGGGAGAGGATGGGATCCTCGTCGTCAATCGCGCCGAACGACGAAAAGTCGAGGCACGGCGACACCACGAACCCGAACTCGTTGTTGCGATACGCGGCGTCGAGGTCGGTGGTCCACACCTTCGTGCCGCTCCACGCGGTATTGATGACGCTGCCCGCGGGTGCGCCCCACTCGAAGCTGGTGTTGCCCATCGCGACCCAGCCGTTGAAAGCGCCCTCGAAGTCCTCGAAGTAGGGGAAGTCGGAGATCGTGCCCTGGTTGATGACGCGGTCCGAACCGCGCACGACGAACTCGTAGCCTGTCCCCGCGCCCGCCGCCTCGACCGCGATGACCTTGATGCCGCGCGAGGCGAGGTCCGCGCCGATGGCGAAGTCATGCACCAGTGTGTCGCCCGACTCGAAGGGATCGCCACTCGCGTCCACGACCTCGGTGACCGCGGGCTCGCCGTTGACGCTGTACGTGAGCGTCACTTCGTCGAGCGGCGCGGGCAGGTGCGCGAACGAAATCTCAGCGGTCACGGTCTCCGCGTCGCTGTATCCGCACGAAAAGTCGATGCCGCCGATGTCGACGGTTTCGATGGCGACGCTCGCCGTTTCGACCGACGAAATCGAAACGGAGTCCACGCCGAAGCCTTCATAGGTGATCGACGAATCGCTGGAGAAGCGCCAGAGCAATTGAACGGAGGGCTGACCAGCGGCGCCCGTCAGGGTATTCGACGCGCGCACCCACCCGGCGCTGTTGCCGTCCCACCACTGATTGACGTTGTCGTTGTACCAGTTCTGGCCCGTTCCCGCCGCGCCGACGCGCGACCACGTCGTGCCCTGGTCGAAGGACATATCCACGTAGCCCTCGTCGCAGCACGACTCGGTGTTGTAGATCAGGTCGAAGGACATCGTCGGGTCTTGCGACACGCCCGAAAAATTGAACTCGGGCGGCACGAGCCACGAGCTCTCGCTGTTGTTGTATGCGCCATCGAGGTTCGTGACCCAAGCGTTCGGAGGGGTTGGCGCATACGAGATGAATGTGGCCGCGGGAATGCCCCACTCCCACGAGTTCGGCGTGCCCACGCCGTACCAGCCGCCGTTCGTCGAGTCGAAGTTTTCGACGAAGAGAAACTCTCCGCCGCACGAATAGCCGTCGGGAAAGATCGCGTCGTCCGCGTCGTCGCAATCGTTGCCGCCCTGGATGCTTCCGTCGTCGTGCTGCGTGTCGTCCCAACCGGGGCACGCGACGAAGTCGTCGCCGTCGCGATCGGTTTCGGTGACCGGCACCTCGCCGAGACACGCGTTGTCGTTGCCGTCGCACCGCTCGGGCGCGCCGGGGAAGCTCATGGGATCGGCGTCGTCACAGTCGCCGCCCGCGACGATGTCGGGATCGGTGCGAAAGCCCGTCCACCCGAAGCACTCCACGAATCCGTCGCCGTCGCCGTCGGCTTCCACCGCGGGGACGCCGCCCGAGCAGGCATCGTCCACGCCGTTGCACAGCTCGGTGTTGCCGGGGAAGCGCGCGGGATCGTGGTCGTCGCAATCGGGGCCGTCGAGCGTTTCGTACGCGTCGCATCCCGCGTACGCGCCGTCGGCGTCGGTGTCCGCGCACGTGTCACACGACTCCCAGTTGTTGGGATCGGCGTCGTCGCAGTCCTCGCCCGCGGGGCAGTTCTCGCCGCGCGTGTCGCCGTCGCCGTCCACGCAGGTCGGCTGCGTGTCGTCGTCGCCCGTGTCGTCGTCGGCCTGCGTGTCGTCGTCCGGGCCGCCGTCGTCGTCGGACAGATCGTCGTCGCCCGCGTCGTCGTCGGAATCGTCGTCGGCCGGGCCGTCGTCATCCGCCCCGGAATCGTCGTCGTCTCCCCCGCCGCCGCACGCCGAAATGGAAATGGCCATCGCCAGGACGCACGCGAAAATCCACGCCTTCGTCATCACGTACGCGAAAACCCAAGCCTTCGACATCACGCAACCCCCGGAAAACCCATATCGAGATCCATTGTCCGGATCACAACAGGAATTCGCGCGAAAGTCCACAAAAAAAGCGCGGTTGCCGGTGCGGAGGAGGGCGGCGGATCATCCAGCGTCGTGGGAAAACCAAAAAGGCAAAAAAATCCCCGGGTCCGAAGACCCGGGGATTTTGGACGATCTTTTCAGGACGGATCAGACGCACCCGTTGTTGTTGTAGCAGTCAACGATCAAGGCGCAGTCGTCGTTCGCGTCGTAACAGGCCGCGAGGCACTCGGCGTCGTCATTCTCTTCGCAAACGACTCCATACAGCTCATCGTAATCGAGGTCGGGGCAATACGCCACGACGGCAGACACGACTTCTTCGCAGTAGTCGCCGCTGTCATCGTCGGCGTCGTCATCGGTCGCGTCGTCGTCCATCGCGTCATCGTCGTCATCAGTGCTGTCGTCGTCGTCGTCGGTGTCGTCGTCGCCGGTGGTGTCGTCGTCGTCGTCGTCGTCGTCATCGCCGCACGCAACGACGCCGGCAGCCATCATGCCGGTGATGAGGAAAAGGACCGTCACGAG
>CAZPJD010000051.1:0-14768 GCA_964586775.1 uncultured bacterium
CGGCCGTTCAGGCGCGCCGTGGACCAGTAGAATATCCCCGGCAGCACGAGTCGCGTGTGGCGATCCTTTCCGGGCTTCCACGCGAATTCGCGCCGGTAGACGACCTTTCCCGCGTAACCCGCGAGATCGACGTGCTGCTGCCAATGCGAGGGCACGTCCATGGCGAGCGCGCGCGACCAGTCGTAGGTTTCGGCGAATCGGTCCACCGCGAGC
The DNA here is from genome assembly GCA_964586775.1 of uncultured bacterium. GTDB lineage: Bacteria > Lernaellota > Lernaellaia > JACKCT01 > JACKCT01 > JADLEX01. The sequence goes on from CAZPJD010000051.1 coordinate 214, forward strand.
AGCGCCCACGCGCCGCCCAGTTCCTCGCGACGAAATTTCGGCATGATGACCCCGGCTGCCCCCTCGCGAGGCATTGTCGGGCGCGGCCGCCCGGTGTCAAGCAATAGGGGGTTGTTGGATTTTGGTTGCGGGTTGTTGGCGTCCCTGAACGTTGCATCGCGCGACACGTATCCTATTGCTTCGCGCGACACGTCGCCCGTACTCTCGCGTCGTGGAAAAACTCCCGGACAGACTGAAGGGCGCGCGGGCGGCGCATGCGATCTTCGCGTTCGTCGTCCTCGCATGGGCCGCTCTCGTCTTCGGCGTCATCTCTTCGCCGCCCAGTCCGGGCGAAGGGCACGACGAGTTCGTGATGGTCTACGGCCACATCAACGTCGTGAATTATCAAAAGGCCGATCTGCCGCTCGCCGCGTCGCCGCTCGCCACCTCGATGCGCAAACCCCACCTGCCGTTTCTCGCGAGCGCGTTTCTTCACCGGCTTCATCCCGCGGGTTATGCGTCGCTGCTCGGCGCGAACTTCCTTTTTGCCCTCGCGTGGCTCATCGCGGTGTACGCGCTTTCCGCCCGCGTGTTCGATCCGTGGACCGCGCTCGTCGGCGCGTGCGTTCTGCTGGGTTTCGATCTCACGCACGCGCTCGTCGAGCACTACGGCAACGACATCCCGGTGGCGCTTTTCGCGACGCTAGTCCTCGCCCTGCTCGCCGATCCGCGCGGATTCGACCGCCCGTGGCGATGGCCGGTGCTGGGCGTGCTGGTCGGCCTGGGCCTGCTCGCGAAACCCACCCTGCCCGTTTACATCGCCGGGCCGGCGTTGCTGCTCGTCTGGCGCGTCGGGTCGCTCTTCGCCACGTCGGGGCGTCGCGCGTATCTCGCCGCGTCGATCGGCGGGCTGGTCCTCGCGATCGCGATTCTCGTTGCCGTGTGGTTGCCGTGGTTCGCGCGCGTGATCGACGTGATCGGCCTACACGTCGACGACGTGGTGAGCGGGCCCGGGCGCGACTTCGCGCTCTTTCACACCATCGACGGCGATACCGCGCCCGCCGACCTCGCGAAATATCTGGGTTTCGCCGGGGCGATCGTGGTCGCCTTTGGCACGGGTGCGACCTGGCGCGGGTGGCGCGGCATCGAGCGCCGCGCCTTGCTCGCCGCGTATCTGCCGCCACTCGCTGTCTTCGTCGTCGTCGCCGAGGCGTTCACGCGCATCCTGTTTGTGTTGTGGTTCATCCCGGTGATGTTCGCCGCCGAGCGGCTGCGAACGCTCGCGAATCGTCGCGCGGCCGTCGCCGCGTCCGCTGCGTTGGCCGCAGTCTTTCTCGGGCTCGGTGCGGCGAATCACCCGGGCGTAACACCGCGGGTCTGGCCCGATCGCGACGCCTCGAATCCGGCGTATGCGGGCCGCGCCGTGGCAGACCTCGTGGCCGGCGCCGCCCGGGAAACCGGCGACGCGCTCTTCGTCAATCTCCTCCCGGAATCCGCCGGTCCTCGCTTCTACTTCGACGTCCTCGAGACGCAGTCCGTCGCCGCCGTGCCCTACATTCACATCTGGGACGCGCGCCAAGGCGACGTGGGCAATAGCATCGTGGACGATCTGGTCGCGCGATGGGATGCGGTGCGTTACCTGATTGTGCGGCGGCCGATCGGCGACGCGGGCGTTGTGCCGGATGGCGACATCTCGACGGCCCTCGCGCGTTCGCGCGAGCTGATGCTCCCGGGCGAGCGAGCGCGCATCGATGTGGCGGAGCTGTCGCGTCCGACATGGATACCGGTCGGGAGCGTCGAAAATCCGCCGGGCGGCGCGGGAATCCGCATCGACGTTTTCGTCGCGCCATAACCGGTCCCGATATCGCGGGGACGATCCCGAAAAACGGTCGAAACCACCCGGCGTCATGTCGCGCGAAGCCGGATTGCGCGAAAAGCGGGATGCGAAAGGGAGATCGGCCCATGCCGGAAGAAAACGGAACCGTCTCGGTCAGACCCCGCGTCGTCATCATCGGCGGCGGTTTCGCGGGGCTCGCGGCGGCCAAGGCGCTGCGTCGCGCCGACGCCGAGATCGTCGTCGTCGACCGCAACAACTATCACCTCTTTCAGCCGCTGCTGTATCAAGTCGCCACGGCGGGGCTTTCGCCGGGCAACATCGCGCATCCGATCCGCTCGATCCTGAAATCGTCGCGCAACACGCGCGTGTTGATGGCCACGGTGCGTGGGATCGACCGATCGCGGCGTGTCGTGACGCTCGACGACGGCGAACTCAACTACGATCATCTGATCGTCGCGGCGGGGATGGTGAACCACTACTTCGGCCACGACGATTGGGAGAGCGCGGCCCCCGCGCTCAAGGACATCCGCGATGCGCTCGACATCCGCCTGCGTATCCTCGGCGCGTTCGAGGCGGCGGAGCGCGAGACCGACGAGGCGGCGCGCGCGGCGCTCATGACCTTCGTGGTCGTGGGGGCGGGACCGACCGGCGTCGAACTCGCCGGGGCGATCCGCGAGATCGCCGGCGAGGTGATGGTCGGCGAATTCCGGCGCATCGACACCCGCGCAGCCCGAGTGGTGCTGGTCGAGGCGGCGGACCGGGTGCTGCCAGCGTTCCCCGAAAAGCTCTCGGGCCACGCTCGGCGGTCGCTCGATCGGCTTCGCGTCGAGGTGAGGACAAACACCCTCGTGAGCGACATTTCCGCGGCCGGCGCGCGCCTGGGCGACGAATGGGTCGCCGCGCGTACCGTGCTCTGGACGGCGGGGGTGAAGGCGTCGCCCATCGCCGAGTCGCTCGGCGTGCCCCTCGACCGTGCCGGACGCGTGATTGTGAACAACGATCTGACCGTGTCCGGCGACGACCGCGTATACGTGATCGGCGATCTGGCTCGATTCGAGCAGGACGGTCGCGTGCTGCCCGGCATGGCGCCGGTGGCGATTCAGCAGGGCGCGCACGCCGCGCGCAATGTGCTCGCGGCGATCGAAAACCGCCCGAGCAGTTCGTTTGTATTCCGCGATAAAGGGCAGATGGCGACGATCGGGCGCGGCGCGGCGGTGGCAGATGTGTTCGGACTGCGTTTCGGGGGCCGCCTCGCGTGGCTCGCGTGGCTGTTCATCCACATCACGCAGCTCATCGGGTTCGAAAACCGGTTGTCGGTCATGCTCCAGTGGGCTTACGCCTATCTCGCCTTCCAACGCAGCGCCCGGCTCATCATCCGATGACGGTCAGTCGTCCTCGTCTTCCTCGCCCACCTCGCCGCCGCCGATGGCGTTCGTGGGCGGGGGCGCGCCGGGCGACGTTTTCGCCGAGTTCGACCATGCCGACGCCGCGCCGTGCACGTAGACGAGTTCGCCGCCCGCGTGGCCCGTTCGCGCCGCGAAGCCCGTGCCGACCACGGTCATCGCGAGCGTCACCGCGAGAGCGGCCTTTGCCGCCGCGCCGCGATTCGCCACGGCCAGGGCGACCAGCATGGCGGCGAGCGTCGCCCCCGCGAAGGCGGTGAACGTCTGCGCCCGATGCTCATGCGTTTTTATATATTGCTCGTTCACCACACGCTCGGCCCGGTCCTCGGCGCCCTCTCCCGTCTGCAGGGCCGCCACGGCGGACACCACGAGCACCGCCTGAAGCGCGATGGCGATCAGGACGTGCGATCGTGAGAGTTTGCCTCCGAGGGCAAGGCCGAGAAGAATGGTCACAGCGACCGGCGCGAAAAACGCGAGACCGAGCGGAAGATGGACGATGGCGGGATGCAGGGGTAGATTCGACAGCATGCGTTCTCCATTCGTTTTGGGCGCGGCCGTGTTTCGCGAATCGCGCGGGTGCGCCGGTGGATGTTGCGATATTGATCCGACCGCGCGCGGGGGCGCATCCGTCAAATGACATATGACGATCGTCCCATGACCGCCAACGAATTCGAGCCTCCCCGGCCGGGCGCGACGGGATTGCCGATCGCACTGTTCGCGCTGATGGCGGTGCTCATGGCCGCGGACATCGTCGCGGATCTCATCGGCGGCTCCGACGCTTTTCACGTCTCGATGGAACTCGCCGTCATGGCGGTGGCGCTCTTTGGCGTGAAGACGCTGTGGGGACGATTCGTGGACGAGCGTCGCCGGGCCGCGCGCGACCGGGCGGCGCTTGCGGCCGCGCGCGACGCCGCGAACACCGAGGCGCAGTCGTGGCGGCGCGAGGCCGAGGTCTGGCGCGCGGAGGCGCAGACGGCGCTGCGCGGGTTGGGTGAGGCGATCGACCGGCAATTCGAGCGATGGAAACTGACGCAGGCCGAGCGTGAGGTGGCGATGCTGATGCTCAAGGGCTTGTCGCATCAGGAGATCGCGCAGGCTCGGGGAACCGGCGAGCGGACGGCGCGACAGCAGGCACTGGCGGTTTATCAGAAGTCGGGCGTGTCGGGGCGGGCGGAGCTGGCGGCGTTTTTTCTGGAGGACATGCTGCTTCCCACGACCGAGGAGCGGACCCAAGGCGCTTTGTGAGGGCGACGGATTGCACTACGCGATCCTCTACAACGTGTTTTGCTGCTGGATGGTCACGCTGATCGGCGCGGCGACCGCGCGTCACATCCTGCTCTATCGCGACCGCGATTACATCGACCGCAACTACGCCCTGTTCTGGATCTTCGCGTCGGGCCTGTGGTTCGCGTCGGGGCTTCGCCTCGTCTTTTTCCGGCTCGGATTCCCGGCCATGGACCGCGCGTTGTTCTATGTGGTGCAGGTCTTCGTGGTGCTGCACATCCTGCCGGCGGCGGCGTTCATGATCCTCAAGTTCACGCGCTCGAAGGCCGTGTTCGCGGCGGTGGTCGACGGGGTGTCGGTTCTGGCCCTGCTGTTCCTCGCGTTCGTGTTCATCGACGGTGTGGGGGAAGCCGAGATCTCGAAGTGGGCGAGCGAATACCGCATCGGTGCGCGCGCGGCCGCGTTTTTCATGCCCACCTTCGTCATCGTGTTCGCGGGCAACGCCATCGATCTCGCGCGCCGCATCATTCGCCGGGCGCTGCGTAAACCGTCGGACATCGAAACGGATTTCGGCACACTGGCGATGCTGATCTACATGGCCGGCGGATACGTGGACGTGCTGGGAAAGACCTGGGACTGGCAACTTCTGCTGATCCGGGCGATCTATCTGGTCGCGGCCCTCGTCGGGTTCACCGCGTACAGTTGGGATGCGGACCCCGAGCGCCTCGGCGACGCCGTCGAACGGAGCGACTGGTGAAATCCGGCTTCACGCTCTTCGCCCGGATCATGATCGCCTTTCTCGTGCTGGCAATGGTGCCGGTCACCGTCTCGTCGCTGCTCGTCGTGAGCACCTACGAGGAACTCCTCGCCGAACTCGCGGGCCGCGTCGGCGACATGGCGCCCGGCGTCTTCGACGCCAGCTTCGCCACGGTGCGCGACGCCACGATCCTCGTCAGCCTCATCCTGCTCATCACGGTCATGGTCACCATCTTCGGAAGCCTCTATCTGTCGCGCTCCATCAGCCTTCCGATCCGCCGGCTCCTGCACGCGATCGGCCAGGTCGCACGCGGCGACATGGAGATCCGCGTGCCCGTGCGCGGCAACGACGAGTTTGCCGAGCTTGCCCGCGGCTTCAATGCCATGGTGCGCCGTTTGGCGACCTACGCCCGCGAGTACGAGGAATACAGCGTCTCGCTAGAACGGCACGCGGCGGAGCGAACCGCCGAACTCAGTCTTGCGTATGAACGTCTGCGACGATCCACGGAGCAGATCGAACAGGCCAACCGTCTCAAGAGCGAGTTCGTCGCCAACATGAGCCACGAACTGCGGACGCCGCTCACGGCCATTCAGGGCTACACCGACCTCGCCCTCGACGGCATCTACGGACCGCTCCCCGAAAAGCTCATGACCGCGCTCGAAAAAATTCAGGCGAACAGCCGCAATCTGCTGCGCCTCATCAACGACGTGCTCGACCTGTCGAAGATCGAGGCCGGACGACAGGACGTTTACGCCGATCAATTCGATGTGCGGGAACTCGCCGAGGGCGTCGCCGACGACCTGCGCCCCCTCTTCGACAAAAAGGGCCTCTCGCTCGTCGTGCGCATGGACGGCCCGGTGCCGTCGATCCATCAGGACGCGGGAAAGATCCGGCAGATCCTCATCAACCTCCTCTCCAACGCGATGAAGTTCACCGAGCGCGGCGGCGTGACCGTCACGGTGCGCGAGGAGCGCGACGAGCGCGAACTGCGTTTCGAGGTCGCCGACACCGGCATCGGCATCCCGCCCACGCAGACGCAGCTCGTCTTCGAGCAGTTCCGCCAACTCGACGGGGGCATCAGCCGCGCGCATGGCGGCACGGGCCTCGGCCTCGCGCTGGTCAAGCAGCTCGCCGAGTTGATGGGCGGCGAGGTGGGCGTGACGAGCGAGGTGGGCCGCGGCAGCACGTTCTGGGTGCAGTTGCCGGTGCGTTACGACCCCGCGCACGCGCTGCGCCTATTGCGTACGCGCTCCCGCCCCACCGTGCTGCTCGTCGACGACGACGCGCGCGCCCTGTCCGAGATCGCCGCCTTCCTGGAGCCCGCCGGATTCGCCATCGCCCGTTGCGCCGACGCCGAGCACGGCCTGGACCGGGCACGCGAGACGCAGCCCGCAGCGATTCTCGTCGACGAGGTCATGCCCGGCATGGACGGATGGGCATTCCTCAAGGCGGTCCGTCTGGACCCCATGACAGCCGAAATTCCGGTCATTATGATGGGCCTCGGTCACGGCGCGAAAACGGCGCTCGAGTCGGGCGCCGCCGACTACTGGACCCGTCCGATTCCGCGGGCGGACCGGATCGTGCGGCTGCGCGAGGTGATCGAACGCGCGCGTGGGCGGACCGTCGGGGGGAGCGGCGATGACGGCGGACAAGACGATCCTGTTGATTGACGACAGCGAGGACACGCTGGAGATCCTGTCGGCGAAGCTGGCGCATCACGGCTTTCGCGTCGAGACCGCGCCGGATGGCGAGACCGGCCTCGCCATGACCCGCGAGCGGAGACCCTCGATCGTCTTTTGCGACATCATGCTGCCGCGCATGGATGGCTGGGCGGTGCTGGCGGCGGTGAAGTCGGACCCCGATATCGCCGGCACGCCGGTCGTGCTGATGACCGCGTACACGACGATTCAGTTTCAGGGCGAACGCGCGCAGGCGCTGGAGCAGGGCGCGGCCGAATACCTGCGCAAGCCCTTCGAGCTGGGCGAAATGATCGATCTGGTGAAGCGACTGGTCGTCTAAGAGCGCCGATCGCCGCCCGTCATCGCGCCCCGCCAACCAAAGAAAACGGGGACGCGAACTCTCGCGAATTCGCATCCCCGTCTTTTCGTCGGTTATTTCTGAATCGTCAGCAGCCGCAGCCGCCGCTGCCCGATCCGGGTCGCTCGCCGTCGACGTCGCTCGGCGCATCGCCGGAGTCGTCGGACGCGTCATCGTCGGTCACATCATCGTCACCCGGATGGATGTCGTCGTCCGTGTCATCGTCGAGATCGTCATCGGCGTCGTCATCGGAGGTATCGTCATCCGCCGCGTCGTCGTCCGTGTCGTCGTCCGCATCATCGTCCGCGTCATCGTCCGCGTCGTCATCCGCGTCGTCATCCGAGTCGTCGTCCGACATGTCATCGTCCGACGCGTCGTCGTCCGCGTCATCGTCCGCGTCATCGTCCGACGCGTCGTCATCCGAGTCGTCGTCGCCCGAGTCGTCATCCGACGCGTCGTCGTCCGTGGCGTCATCGTCACCGGTGTCGTCATCCGAGTCGTCGTCCCCGCTCGGAATCGTCGTGGTCGTCGTCGTCGTGGGCTCGATGGTCGTTGTGGTCGGTTCGGTCGTGGTGGTGGTGGTCGGCTCCACCGTTGTCGTCGTGGTCGGCGTTGTGGTCGTGGTGGTGGGAGGAATCGTCGACGTGGTGGTCGTCGGCGGCGGCGAGGTCGTGGTCGTGGTTGTCGTGGTCGTCGTCGTGGTCGTCGTCGTACAGTACTGGCGCACGCCGCGAATCGCGAAGGTTCCCTCGAAACCGTAGTCGTCGGTGGGGGACCATCCGGTGGGAATGCGGACCCAACTCGTCAACTCGAGCACATCGGTGTCGAGCCCGACGTAGTTGGTGTCTCCATTACCCGCCTTCTTCAATCCCACGCACCACGAACCGTCGAGGATTCCCGCGTCGAGCTCGGTGACGGAGCTGAAGTCCACGTCGTTCCAATCGCCGATGACGGGCGTGAAGGCGGCCGAGGTGTAGACCGCGTCGCCCTCGGGCGGGCCGTCGCCGTCGGGATCGACATACACCACCCAGGCCATTTGGCCGCCGCCGCTCGAGTCCGTCAGGTAGACCGATGCCTCGTCGAGGTAGGACGGATACGTCTCCGGCACGAAACACGTGACAATGGGCGAGGTGCCGTTGTTGATCTGGAACTCGCCCTCGAAGGTCCCGTCGTCGATCAGAAAGCCCGGATCGTCGGGTGGGCAAACGACCTCGCTTTGCGCCGACGCGAGTCCCGTCGCGAACGCCGCGACAGCGATCACGATGGCCGCACAGGTTATTGGGTACATCGTTCCGATTCGCCACGTCTTCATGCGAAAGCTCTTCATCTCCACCTCCCGGCTCTGCCGTGCCCCTCGCGAATTCGACACCGAAGCCGAGTGACCGACCCGATTGCCAGGGTCACCCGTAGCGTCGCGCGTACTGCTCGATACCGCTCAGTTTCCATATCTCCCACCGCAATGTCAAGAAAAATTTTATCTCTTCTAAAAATTTGCCGATAACTGTGGGTTTACGATCCTTCGGGTCGGCCACTTGGGCGACCTGACCTGAATCGCGATTCAGTCAGTTCGATTGCTTCGTCGGCAAATCGGCGTGCCGGACGCGTCCTCGGTTCGTGACGTGTCGTTTTTTCTTCCAAGTCGGCGCCTTTCGGGGCATACTGCGCCCGGCGCACTCGCGCCCTTCCCATTTGACATCGACGCACCCGATGTTCGACATCGACGCAACTTGAGGAGAGGCCATGCCGGATCTCGTTCTCGCCATCGACCAGGGCACCACGGGCAGTACGGTTCTGATCATCGACCAGAAGCTGAACGTCGTGGCGCGCGGCTACCAGGAGTATCGCCAGATCTACCCGAAGCCGGGTTGGGTGGAGCACGACCCCGCGGACATCTGGGGGTCGGTCGAGTCGGCGCTGCACTCGGCGCTCGCGTCGCCGGGAATGAACGCGGATCGCGTCGCGGCCATCGGCATCACCAACCAGCGCGAGACGTCGATCGTGTGGAACCGGCGCACCGGCGCGCCGTATCACAACGCGATCGTGTGGCAGTGCCGACGCACCGCGGACATCTGCCGCGAGATGAAGGAGCAGGGGCTCGAGGACCTGTTCGCGCGAAAAACCGGCCTGCTGCTCGACCCGTATTTTTCGGGAACGAAGGTGCGCTGGTTGTTCGAGAATGTGGACAGCCTTGCGGCCGAGGCGCGTGAGGGGCGCGTCGCATTCGGCACCGTCGACACCTTCCTCGTCTGGCGACTCACCGGCGGCGCGCACGTCACCGACGTCTCCAACGCGAGCCGCACGTTGCTGCTCAATCTCGAGACGCTGAGCTGGGACGGCGAGCTGCAGGATCTGCTGCGCGTGCCCGGCAACATCCTGCCCGAGGTGCTGGATTCCAGCCATGTGTACGGGCACACGAAGGGACTCGCCGTGCTGCCCGACGGCATCCCCGTCGCGGGCATCGCTGGCGACCAGCAGGCAGCGCTCTTCGGCCAGGCGTGCTTCGAGCCCGGCATGGCGAAGTGCACTTACGGCACGGGCAGCTTCACGCTCATGAACACGGGTCCGTCCATCGTCCACTCCAAGCACCGGCTTCTCACCACCGTCGCATGGCGGGTGCGCGGCGAAACGGCGTACGCGCTCGAAGGTTCGTGCTTCATCGCCGGCGCGGCGGTGCAGTGGCTGCGCGACGGCCTGAAGGCCATTCCCGCGAGCCGCGACATCGAGGCCCTCGCCGCCTCAGTGCCCGATTCGGGCGGCGTGGTCTTCGTCCCGGCGCTCACGGGTCTCGGAGCGCCGCATTGGAACCCCGACGCGCGCGGTGTGATCTGGGGCATCCATCGCGGCACCACCACAGCGCACATCGCCCGCGCGACGCTCGAAGGGATCGCCCTGCAGAACGACGAGGTCTTCGAGGCGATGGAGCGCGACTTCGGGCACAAGATGACCGTGCTGCGCGTGGACGGCGGCGCGAGCGCGAACGACCTGCTCATGCAGTTCCAGGCGGACATCCTGCGTTGCCCGATCTCGCGGCCGACGAACGTGGAGACGACCGCGTTCGGCGCGGCATTTCTGGCGGGACTCGCGGCGGGGGTGTGGTCGGGCCGGGACGAGGTCGCCGCGGTCTGGCGAGAGGATCGCCGCTTCGCCCCGCAAATGGCGGACGCCGATGTCGCGCGCCACCTCGACCTGTGGCGCGAGGGCGTGCGTCGGGTGTAATCGTCTTACGGCTTTTTCAGGACGTCGTGCGGACCGACGCGCCGCAGCAAATACCACTCGCCCTCGATCTGAAACGTGAAACGGTAGCCGCGTGTGATCTTGGCGCGCCAGATCTCGCGATGACCCTTCATTTTCTTGATGTCGAGCGAGGGATGGCGCGGATTTTCCAGCAGTAACGTGATCTGCTCCCAAAACGCATCCTTCACCGTCCGAGGCAGCCGGACGAAGTCCTTTTCGAACGATGCCGTGCGGCGAAATCCCTTCATCGGGGTTTGCGCGGCTTGGCCTTCGGTTGCGCCGAGGCGTCATCCAGATCGGCGCGCAACGCCTCGACGCCGGGGAACGGACCCGCCACGCGCCCGGCGGCGATGTCGGCATCGGCCTCGGCTTCCTTCGCCTGCCATTCCTTCGAGTGAAACCACGCGTCCTCGGCATCGACGATGGCGGCCTTTCGAACGACGATGGCGTTGTCGCGCAGTTCCGCGTTCACGAGATCGCCCTCGCGCAGGCCGAGCGTGCGGCGGAACTTGGCCGGCAGCGTGATGACGCCGTTGCGTGTGACCTTGAGGACGGAACCCATGTGCGGCTTCCCCGAAATCGCGAAATTCGCTATTTCGTATTTTAGGATTTTCCCATTCCTTGTCAACTCTGAGGAGCTTGAGTGCGGACCTGCCGATCGCCTGATCGCCGATGAAAATATTGCGAACATTTGCCGAACACTCGGCGGCGGATCGAAGCGGATTTTCGCCATGCGAGATCTCCCGCGACGCACGCGCGTCTCGGTGGGGTTTTTCACCGAGATGACGATGCGCCGATGACGGCGCTCACGTGTCCAGATCCTCGCAGTTCGCGTTTTCCTGACTCCTGCGCGGGTTGACACGCGGGGTCGATTCGCGCACAATGCCCCCGCCTCTGAATGAGGCATCATTCAGTGTTCTTGACATTGGGTTTTTCACAATCGGCGATGACGCCCCTTGGGACCACGGAACTTCGGGACCGGCGACCCTAGGATGCGTCCCAGGACGCTCAAGCATCTGGGGAGGAATGACCATGGCAGAGGAGAAGAAGACCATCACGTCGATGAGCCTGGAGGACCGCGTCTTCGACGTTCCGGCCCTGTACAGGGAGAAGGCGTACCTGCGCTCGTACGACGAGTACAAGGCGATGTACGACCGCTCGATCAACGACCCCGACGGCTTCTGGGGCGAGATCGCCGAAGGTTTCTGGTGGGCGAAGAAGTGGGACAAGGTCTACGGGTCCGACTTCAACAAGGTCGACATCAAGTGGTTCTCCGGCGCCAAGACCAATATCACGGTCAACTGCCTGGATCGCCACCTCGAAACGCGCGGCGATCAGGTCGCGTATTTCTGGGAAGGCAACGACCCGAGCGAGGAGCGGCGGATCACCTACCGCATGCTCTACGAGGAAGTCTGCAAATTCGCCAACGTGCTCAAGGCGCGCGGCGTGAAAAAGGGCGACCGCGTCTCCATCTACCTGCCGATGATCCCCGAGCTGCCCGTGGCGCTGCTCGCGTGCGCGCGCATCGGCGCGATCCACAGCGTGGTGTTCGGCGGATTCTCGGCCGAGGCGCTGCGTGACCGCATCCTCGACTCCGGCTGCAAGGTCGTCATCACCTCCGACGGCACCTTCCGCGGCAAGAAGCCCGTACCCCTGAAGGACGCCGCCGACGAGGCGATCCGCCTGTGCGCCGAGGCCGGCCACAAGGTCGAGACGATGTTCGTCGTGAAACGCAACAACGAGCCGGTGACGTGGGTTGACGGCCGCGACCACTGGTATCACGACGAGCTGGCGAAGGCCGCCGCGACCTGCGAGCCCGAGGTCATGGACGCCGAGGATCCGCTGTTCGTCCTCTACACCTCCGGCTCCACGGGCAAGCCCAAGGGCGTGCTCCATTCCATCGGCGGGTACATGATCTACACCGCCACCACCTTCAAATACATCTTCGACTATCACGAGGGCGACATCTTCTGGTGCACCGCCGACATCGGCTGGGTCACCGGTCACAGCTACATCGTCTACGCCCCGCTGGCCAACGGCGCGACGCAGGTCATGTTCGAGGGCATCCCGACCTACCCGGGTCCGGACCGCTTCTGGGCAATCTGCGAGAAGTACAAGGTCAACATCTTCTACACCGCGCCCACGGCCATCCGCGCCATCGCCAGCCAGGGCGAGGAGCACGTGAAGAAGCACGACCTGTCGAGCCTGAAGCTGCTGGGCACGGTCGGCGAGCCGATCAACCCCGAGGCGTGGATCTGGTACTACAACACCGTCGGCGGCGGACGCTGCCCGATCGTGGACACCTGGTGGCAGACCGAGACCGGCGGCATCCTGATCTCCCCGATTCCCGGCGTGCGCGGCATCAAGCCCGGTTCGGCGCAGCTCCCGTTCTTCGGGGTCAAGCCGATGGTCGTGCGCGAAGACGGCAGTCCGGCCGACACGAACGAGGGCGGCTATCTGGTGATCGACCAGGCTTGGCCGTCGCTCATGCGCACCGTGTACGGCGACCACGAGCGCTTCAAAAACACCTATTTCGTCCAGATGGCCGGTCGCTACTTCACCGGTGACGGCGCGCGCGTCGACAAGGACGGCGACTTCTGGCTGATGGGCCGCATCGACGACGTCATCAACGTCTCCGGTCACCGTATGGGCACCGCCGAGGTCGAATCCGCCCTCGTGTCGCACGCGTCGGTCGCCGAGGCCGCGGTTGTCGGCTATCCGCACGAGATCAAGGGCCAAGGCATCTACGCCTACGTCACGCTGAACAAAGGCGTCGAAAAATCCGAGGCTCTGAAGAAGGAACTCGTCGCGCACGTGCGCAAGGAAATCGGGCCGATCGCGACCCCCGACATCATCCACTGGGCCGATTCGCTGCCCAAGACGCGCTCCGGCAAGATCATGCGCCGCATCCTCAAAAAGATCGCGGCCAACGACCTGACCAACATGGGCGACACCTCCACCCTCGCCGACCCCTCGGTCGTCGATACGCTGGTGTCGACCCGGTAATCGTGCTCCTGCAAGTGCTTGGCGTTTGGGGCGGGCTTCGAGCCCGCCCCTCTCTTTTCGGGCCACTTCACCGGACTGCGTTTGCCAACCAGGGCTTCGGCCTTGACGCTCCGGGGGGGCTTCCCTAAAGTTTCGCGGCGTTGGGGGACGCGCGCATCACGATGACGCAGGTGGAATCCGGCGGGTTCGCACTCGAATGGCGAAGCTGGCCCGCGGTCGAGCGTCCGCGCACGGTGCTGGTCGCCGCGCCGGTTTGCGCCGGGGCGGCTTGCGCCGTGTGGCTCCTGACGCGCGACGGATGGTGGGCGGCGGGCGCGGCGGCGCTGCTGGCGATCGGGCTGCGCGAATACCTCGCGCCCGTGCGCTACCGGCTCGATGCGCACGGGGCGACCATCACCTACTGGCTGTGGTCGCGGCATCTGGGCTGGGACCGCGTCCGGCGTGTGAGCCTCGAACGCGGCGGCGCGTTTCTGTCGCCCTTCGCAACTCCCAGCCGGATCGAGAATCACCGGGGGATGTATCTGCGTTACTCGGGAAACCGCGACGCGGTCGCCGCGGCGATCGAACGATTCCGGCGGGATCGGTGAGGCCCGTGGGATTCTTTTCGCGGGAGTCCTGGAAAAACGCCTTTGCGGTGGAGCGCGCGGACGAGGCGGCCTTCACCGACAAGGAGCGCGACCTCGCCCGGCGCGTGGCGCGAAAGATCGTCGACCGGGGGCTCGGGCTGCCGGGCGTGCTCTTCATCGAGTCGGCCCGGCCGCTGAATTTCGTGGGCTCGCAGGCGCTGGCGTATTTCGAGCCGATCGTGCGGGGCCTCGTGGATTGGGACGATTACACGCGTTTTCGCGTGATGCTGGAGCGACGCGGCAGCGTGGAACTGGTCCTCGGTGCGATCGAAATGGCCGAGGCCGAGCGCGCGGCGGACATCGCGCGGGCGCGTCGCGAGCGCGAACCGGGATGGTTCGCGCGCACGTGGCGCAGGTGGCGAAGGAAAGACTGAAGTGCGCTCGCGCGCGCGCTCACCCCGCTCCTCGCGGAGCTCGAAGCACCCCTCTCCCGCCTGGCGGGAGAGGGGGAA
>CAZPJD010000052.1:0-2929 GCA_964586775.1 uncultured bacterium
CGAAAAGATGTGGAGCAAGGTCAAAGCCCATCTCCGCAAAGCCAAAGCGCGAACACCCGACGATTTTTGTCAGGCCATCGGCGACGCCATGGCCGCCGTTTCGCTCCAAGACATCAAAAACCGGTTCGCCTCGTGTGGCTACAGTTTAATCTGATTTGCTCCAGGGCTTCGCGTCGAGTTCGCCGAGCATTTCCAGATCGGCGAGATCCTTATGGCGACCGGTCGCGCGTTTGTTCCTTACGAAGTCCTCGCGGGACATCACGGGCACGCGCAGCCCGTCAAATTCCGTCCATTCTCGGCGCGTCCACGCGTCGGCGAACTCCACTCCGTCGATCGACGTGAGGAAATCGACCCGGCACGGGGCGGTGCCCACTTGATACACGAGATCGCGCTTCGCGAATTCCTCCGCGGCCATGTCGCGCAAAGGCACTCCGTATTTCGCGAGCGCCGTCCACACGCGCCGGGCGTTTTCCGGCGACGGCCGGATCCAGATATCCATGTCGAGCGTCGCGCGCGGGTACCCATAAGACGCCAGGGCAAAAGACCCGACGACCAGATACTCAACGCCCTCGTCGGACAACGCGCTCAACATCTCTTTGTAATCGCGCGTCAACAAGCCGCTTCGCCTCCTCGGGGTCCTTCATGGCGATCGCCGCGAGCGTCAGCGGCCAGATCAGACCGATGCGCTCTCCGGGCGTCAGGTGCGACAAGTCCGGCGGCCTGTCGGCCTCGGTGCGGTCGACGATGCGCGCCGTCACCCCGGATCGAACTCGTTGATCGGCCTTCTCGTCGGTCACGTTGCGTTTCTCCCAGACTCCATCTCGTCGATATCATCCGCGCGGCCTCGGCCGGACGCAAGCGATCCGACTACGGTCCGATCGGCGTCGCGGCCTCGTACCGATAGCCCACGCCGCGCACCGTGACGAACAGGACCGGATTGTCCGGATCGTCCTCGAAGAGCTTGCGGAAACGCACGATGAAGTTGTCGATCGTGCGCTCGGAAACGTACACCTCCATCCCCCACACCTCTTCTAGGATGTCGGCGCGCGCGCGCGTCGTCCCCTGGTGGCGGTGGAAGTATTCGAGCAGCTCGACCTCTTTCGCGCTCAGCGACACCTCGCCCTCGCGGGTCGTCGCCTCGCGGGTTTGCAGATTCACCGCGTAACGCCCGATCGCGAGCCGGTCCGTGGACGCGAGATGCCGCTGGCCCTGACTGCGCCGAATCAGAGCGCGCGCCCGCGCGGCGAGCTCGCCGATGTCGAAGGGCTTGGTCAGGTAGTCGTCGGCCCCCGCGTCGAGCGCCTCGATCTTGGTGTCCACCCCCGCCTTGGCGGTGAGCATCAGGATCGGCGTGACGACGCCCACCTCGCGCAGCGACCGCGCCACGCGCACGCCGTCGGTGTCGGGCAGCATGATGTCGAGGATCACGAGATCGGCGTCGGCGGCGCGCGACTTGGCGAGCGCGGGCCGGCCCTCGCGAAGCCACTCCACGGCGTAGCCGTCCGACTCGAGGTTGAGGCGCACCATCGAGCCGATCAGCTCGTCGTCCTCGACGAGCAGGATGCGCCCGTTCATGCGCTCTTCCGCAAACGCAGTTCGAAGCGCGCGCCGGTGTCGGGACCCTCGCTGTGCGCCGTGATCGTGCCGCCCATCGCCGTCGTCAGGCGTCGGCAGATGTCGAGGCCGAGGCCGCTGCCGTGCAGCATGCCGTCGCGCGGTTCGTGGCCGCGAAAGTAGGGCTTGAAAATGTCGTGGATGTGCTCGGGCGCGATTCCCACTCCGCGGTCCTCGACCGCGAGCACGATCGCGTCGCCGTCCTCGCGGATGCGCATGCGCACCGCATCGCCGCCGCGACTGTACTTTTCGGCGTTGTCGAGCAGGTTTTCCATGATGACGCGGATCGACTCGGCGTCGCCCAGCGCCTTGGCGCGCGTCTTGATTTCAAGACCGGGCATCTGCTGCACGAGGCCCAGTTGTAGCCGGTGGTCGATCACCTGCCGCGCCAGCGTGCCCAGATCCACCGGACCGAGCTCGGGCGTGAAGCGGTGCGTGCGCAGGCGGTTGCGCACGAGGATGTTTTCGATCAGGTGTTCGAGCCGGTCGATATTCGACAGGCCGAGATTCAGCAGGTGCGGCATCTGCGAGGTGGGCACGCGGCCCAGCGAAAGCGACTGCAACAGGCTGCGGATGCCCGCGACGGGCGTCTTGAGTTCGTGCGTGACCTGATTGAGGAACGAGTCCATCGCCTTGCGAAACCGGACCTCGGCGCTCACGAGCCGGTACAGCATGGCGACGCACCCGACGAGCAGCAGAAAGAGGAACCCGCCCTCGCCGATCCACATCATCATCTGGCGATGGTGCTTGTCCTCGATCGCCTTCGCGCGGTCGGGATCGACGGCGACGGAAACCTGCGGCCAGCGCGGCGCGAGCGACAGGGCGCCGGGCGCCTTTTGATCGGTCGGCACGAGAATCAGGCCGGACTCACGCGTGATGAGCTGTGGCTGCGGCGGCATGCTCGAATGGCCGAACAGAATCTGATACTGCTCGGCTTGCATGCGCAGGCGCGTCAGCTCGGCCTCGTACCGCTCGGTGATGGCGCGGTTCATGAAAACCCACCACCACGCGCCGAGCGCCACGAGCGCCACGAGGCTGAATGCGAAGAGGATGTGATAGACGCGCTCGCGCACGGCGCGCCAAGCGCCGGCCCAGCGTTTGGGATTACCCATGCGTGTGAGATAGCGGAATCGCGCGCGTGCGGCAAGCCGCGTGGCTATGCGCGCCCGTCAGCAGTCGCCCCTGAATTATTCCCTTTACGCGACGGCTAACGCGAGCCGTCGCGTTCGCGGGACGTGAATCGCCGTTTTCAGTTCGCGAATCATCGAAAACAGGCGTTCGGGAACGAGGACAAAAATGCGGACCCTGATGGCCC
>CAZPJD010000053.1:0-1566 GCA_964586775.1 uncultured bacterium
CTGAACGCGCCGGACACATTGGAAACGCCGAAGTGCTTCACCGAGAAACCCACGGTCGTATGCGAGGGGTCGATCGCGAAGGACTGCGCCGACGCGATCGCCGGAACGAGAATCAAGGTGAGAACGAACAGCCATTTACCGAATCGTCGCATGGGAACTCCTGTCGTCGTTGGTCGTTCGGATGAGCGGACACGGACATCGTGCCCACGATCAACCTAGCCATACCAGATGGTACGCGCCATGACGGAAATCACGACATCATGGGAAATTTCGCACGTGGGCGTCAATCGCCCGCCCGGTCGCGCTGACAATGCGCGCGAGCACGTGCTATACGACGCCATGCAATTTTCCGGACGTAAGGCCGACGAGGCCCTCTACGGTTCGCCGTTTCGCCGGCGCATTTCCGTCATGACGCCCGAGTACATCCGACAACACTGCCCGAACCCGGCACGGATCCTCGACATCGGCTGCGGGTCCGGACGTTACGCCCTCTTCTTCCTCGACGCGGGCATCCGCGGAACGTATATGGGCGTCGATATCACTGACCAGACCTGGGAGGTCGAACACGTCCCGGACGACTTTGTCCGGTCGTTCGCGCAACTCGACGCACACCGGCTGTCGAAACTCGGCGGCGATTACGACTTCGCGATCTCGCTGACGGCCTACGAGCACTTTGAAGACGACCTCCTCGTGACGCGCGAACTGGCCTCGGTGCTCGCACCCGGCGGAAGGGCGCTCATCGTCGTTCCCGCGACATGGTCGTATCCGCTCTATGGTCGCCATGGTTTTCGTCGATACACCCGCGGCGACATCGCGGGGCTGGCGCGGGCGGCGGGCCTCGAACTTCGCGACCCGCGTCCGATGGGCGGCTTCGCTTCGTGGCTCTTTCACTTTTTGTGGTTCTTTCCCGCGCACGCCATGCGCCTGACGCTAAAGACGCTCATCTTCGCCGCGTTCGGTTTTCGAAAAAGCGTCGCCCGCGCCCGTTTTCCGCGCCTGCTCGACGCCCTGGACCGGTTGGGGAACTGGCATCTGGGCTGGTCTTGGGGACGGCTACTCCACAGATGGGGACTCCTGGCGGCCGAAAAGTTGGATCAAATCGTACCGTTTGCTCCAGTCGGTTATATTTTCCTTTTGGTTCGTTCGACGACTGCCGATCCCAAACGCTGAGAGTCACCGTTGGGTCGCGGCCAGTTGAAGGAGTCCAAATGCCGTCAAATAACCAAATCGACTTGTGCTTAATTTTGGTATTTTCTCTTACGTTTTCTGCGCTCGTCGCCGGTTGCGAGACCGGCGAGGACGATTCGGTCGTTGAGTCCGATCCCGAGGCGGGCAATGACGTCGTGGTCGAGGTGATCGACGAATCCGCCGTGCGCATTCGATGGTCATTTGACGAAGACCCGGACCTGTTCGTGATCGATCTGCATGATGCGGTCGGTGTGGCTCGCACGGTCGCGGAGGTATCCGGCGCGGTTCGCGAGGTCGTAACCGACTTACCCCCTTGCACCGACGAACTTCGATTTCAGGTCATTGCGATCCTCGGCGACGACGATACCACGGTGGGAC